>DAOVHN010000174.1 GCA_030671915.1 Pseudomonadota bacterium | reverse complement strand
CGGGGCAGGGAGTGAACTACCATCGCGGCGTTTGGCATCACCCGCTGATCGCGCTGGAGGCGGTGTCGGATTTCGTGGTGGTGGATCGCGGTGGCGAGGGCAAAAATTGCGACGAATACTGGTTCCCCGAGAGCGAGGAGATCATTTTGTCGCTTTAGGGCGGAACCCCGTTTGAGACACCGAGCGACCTCCTCTAAAACCCGATAGCCGACCAGCTGGACATCGCCGTGTTGGCGCCGATCGCGATGGCGAAGAGGCCGATGGCCGCCATGGTCGTGTTATGGAGCCAGCGCGCGCCGCGCGCCGCGGCGTTAAGGGGGAACGAGGCGACGAAGGACAGCGCCGCCATGCCCGCGATCGAACCCAGCCCGAAGCACGCGATATAGGCCAGCGCCATGCCGGCCGAACTGGCAGCGGTAACCAGCAGCACCAGAAGCGCGCCTGAACCCGCCGCCCCATGCACCAGCCCGATCGTCAGTGCCTTGGCCAGCCCATGGCGGGGGTGGCGGTGTGCATGGGGGCTGTCGACATGGTCCCGCTTTTTCTCGGTTTCGTGTGAATGGGCGTGCAGATGGCGAATCCCGTCGTCATGCTCATGGGCGTGAAAATGGATGCGCCGACGATAGACGGTCCACAGCACGTTGAGGCCCAACCCGGAGACCATGATACCGACAACGAATTCCAGCGCCGCTTCCAGCCCTTCGCCCAGGGACAGGCCGAGCAACAGAACAGACCCGCAGATCGCGAACAGCGCAACCGTATGGCCAAGCCCCCACCAGGCCCCGCGCAAGATCAGGCCGCGCCGCGTCGACGGCCGGGCACTCAGCGCGGCCACGGCGGCCAGGTGGTCGGCCTCCAGCGCATGCTGCATGCCGACCAGGGCGCCGAACGCCATTAGCGACCAGATTTCCATAAACGCGTTGCCCTCGGATGTGCCGACAGGAATTTGCCGCTGTCTTACGATCCTGTATAGAGGTTGCATTGTCGGCCGGCGACGGAAAAATAGCTGCCCCACGGTTCCGATTGAAAGGGTCACGTGGGGTGGTTATGCAAGAAGGGCAACGGCCATTTTGCATAACCATCGCCATGCATCGCATTGGGTAAGACAAGGGAGACTGCCATGAATGTGACCCGCGCCAACGGGGTCCAGTTGCATTATTCGGTCGAAGGACCGGCGGATAAGCCCGTCATCGTTTTTTCCAATTCGCTGGGCACCGATCTGAGGGTCTGGGATCGGCTGGTCGACCGGCTGCAAGGGCGCTTCTGCATGGTGCGCTATGACAAGCGTGGCCACGGCCTGTCGGAGATCACGCCCGCGCCCTACGCGATGGACGACCATGTGAACGACCTGATCGGGCTGCTCGATCACCTGAAGCTCGACAAGGTGGTGGTCTGCGGTCTGTCGGTGGGTGGCATGATCGCCCAGGGCCTGGCGGCGCGCCAGCCGGAACGCATGCGGGCGATGATCCTGATGGATACCGCCGCGAAGATCGGCACGCCGGAAATGTGGAACGAGCGCATGGCGGCGATCGAGAAGGGTGGCATCGAGGTGCTGGCCGACCCGATCATGGAACGCTGGCTGTCGGCCCGCTTCCGCGCGGAAAAGCCGGAGGAAACCCTGGTCTGGCGCAACATGCTGACCCGCACCCCGCGGGACGGCTATCTGGGCACCAGCGCGGCGATCAGGGACGCGGACCTGACCGAAAGCACAAGCAAAATCGCCATGCCGGTGCTGGGCATCGGTGGCTCGGAGGACGGCTCCACGCCGCCTGACCTGGTGCGCGGCACGATCGATTCGATCGCGGGCGGGCGGTTCGAACTGGTGGAAGGCGCCGGGCATCTGCCCTGCGTCGAGGACCCCGATAAGGTTGCCGGTCTGATCGCGGATTTCCTGGGGGAGAATGGCATTGTCCGATGACCGCTTTGACCAGGGCATGGCGGTGCGCCGCTCGGTGCTGGGCGACGCCCATGTGGACCGCGCCGAGTCGAACAAGACCCCGTTCGACGAGGATTTCCAGCGCTATATCACCGAAAACGCCTGGGGCTGCGTCTGGACCCGCCCGGGTCTCGACAAGCCCACGCGCAGCCTGCTGACGCTGGCCCTGCTGGCCGCCCAGGGCCACTGGGAGGAATTCGCCATGCATATCCGCGCTACCCGCAATACCGGCGCGACGCCGGACGACATCAAGGAGATGCTGTTCCACGTCGCCGTCTATGCCGGGGTGCCGGCCGCCAATCGCGGCTACGCCATCGCCAAACAGACCTACCAGGAAATGGAAGACGCCGACGGAGGAAACACATGACCGCTCACGGACCCTTCAGCCCGCGCGACTGGGTCAGCCAGCCGCCCTACGTCTGGCCCGACTATAAATCGACGGTCCTGCGCGGGCCGACCAAGCCGCTGATCCCGCTGAAACAGACGCTGTCGGAGATGACCGGCCCGGTCTATGGCCACGAGTGCGTCGGCCCGCTGGACCATGACATGACGAAGAACGCGCGGGTCAATGGCGAGCCGCTGGGCGAGCGCATCGTCGTCGCCGGCCGGGTGCTGGATGAGGACGGAAAACCGCTGCCCAACACGCTGCTGGAGGTCTGGCAGGCCAACGCCGCGGGACGCTATATCCACAAGAACGACCAGCATGACGCGCCGCTGGACCCGAACTTCCGGGGCAGCGGGCGTTGCGTCACCGATGGGGACGGTCGTTACAAATTCTATTCGATCAAGCCGGGCGCCTATCCCTGGGGCAACCACCCCAACGGCTGGCGGCCGAACCATATCCATTTCTCGCTGTTCGGCCCCAGCTTCGTCACCCGGCTGGTCACCCAGATGTATTTTCCGGGCGATCCGCTGCTGGACCTGGATCCGATTTACAAGTCCTCGCCCGAAGGCCGGCGCGAACTGATGGTCTCGAATTTCGATCTCGACGTCACCGAGCCCGAATTCGCGCTGGGCTATATATTCGACATCGTCCTGCGCGGACGCAACGCCACCCCGACGCAGGAGTAGGAGTTATGAGTCTGAAACAGACACCGTCGCAGACCGTGGGCCCTTATTTCGCCTATGGCCTGACGCCCGAGCAATATGGCTACGATTTCAACGAACTGGCCGGTGGCCGGCTGGTCGACGACGAGACAGAAGGCGAGCGCATCCATATCGTCGGCCGCGTGCTCGACGGCGAGGGCAATGCGGTCGACGACGCCATGATCGAAATCTGGCAGGCCGACGCCCAGGGCCGTTACGCCCATCCCGCCGACCCGCGCGGATCGAACCTGGCCTTCAAGGGATTCGGCCGCTATGGCACGGGCACCGACCCCGAGCTTCGTTTCATGTTCGATACGATCAAGCCGGGTTCCGTCGACGGCCAGGCGCCGCATATCACCATGTGCGTCATGTGCCGCGGCATGCTGTCCCACGCCTTCACCCGGATCTATTTTTCGGACGAGGCCAACGGGGACGATGCGGTGCTGGCCACGGTGCCGGAGGACCGGCGCGCGACCCTGATCGCAGAACGCGAGGAAACGCCGGCTGGAATCGTTTATCGCTTCGACGTGCACTTGCAGGGCGGCAAGGAAACGGTATTTTTCGATCTTTAAGAAAACCCGGGAAAGAGACCCAATAATGACCGAACCCTGCATCATCACCGTGGCGATCACGGGCTCCGTGCCGCGCAAGGAAGACACGCCGGCGGTGCCTGTAACCGTTTCCGAACAGATCGAATCGACCCAGGAGGCCTTCGAGGCCGGGGCCACCATCGTTCATGTCCATGTGCGCGACGAACTGCAACGCCCGTCCTCCGACCCCGACAAATTCGCCGCCTTCCAGGAAGGCGTGCGCAAGCATTGCCCGGGGATGATCGTGCAGTTTTCGACCGGCGGGCGCGGGCGCGCGGCCGGGGAACGCGGCAGCATGCTGCATCACCGGCCCGACATGGCGTCGCTGGCCACCGGCTCGGTGAATTTCCCCAACATGATTTACGAGAACCACCCGGAGCTGGTGGGCGAGCTGGCCGCGCGCATGCTGGAATACGACATCAAGCCGGAAATCGAGATATTCGACCTGGCGATGCTTTATACGGCGGCCCGGATGGCCGGGGAGGGGCTGCTGAAAACACCGATGCATGTGCAGTTCGTCTTCGGACTCAAAAACGCCCTGCCGCCGCGCCGCGAAATCCTGGAATTCGAGCTGACTGAGCTCAAAAAACTGATGCCGGACGCCACCTGGACGGCCGCCGGCATCGGCCGCAGCCAGTTGGAGATGAACCGCTGGGCGCTGGAAATGGGCGGGCACTGCCGCACCGGGCTGGAGGATAATATCCGCTTTGACAAGTCGCGCCTGGCCGCCAGCAACGCCGAGCTGGTGGCCCGTGTCGCCGGGCTTTGCGGCGAATACGGGCGCCATCCGGCCTCGGTCGACGAAGCCCGCCGAATCCTTTCGATGACCGGCCAGACGGCGGTGGCGTGACGCGGCGTGCGGGCGGGGCTATGCTGCCGGCATGAGTATCTCGCCCGCCGAGTCCGCCCTCTATGGCGCCCTGTTCTCCGATCCCGACATAGCGGAGGCGTTCTCCGACGCCGCCACGATCCGCGCCATGCTGGACGTGGAGAGGGCGCTGGCGCGTGTGCAGGCGCGGCTGGGCATCATCCCTGAAGACGCCGCGGAGCGGATCGCCTTCGTGGCGGGCTCGTACGAACCCGATATTGCGGGTGTCGCCGCGGGTACGGAAAAATCCGGCGTGCCGATCATTCCGTTGGTCGAGCAGCTTCGCGCGGCCGTCGGCGGCGAGGCAGCGGCTTATGTGCATTGGGGCGCGACCAGCCAGGATATCGTGGATACGGGTCTCGTGCTGCGCCTGCGTGGTGTGGCCGGCCTGCTTGCGGGAAAGATTGAGCAACTTTCCGGTTTGCTGGGAAAACTGGCCGACGAACATCGCGGCACGGTCATGGCGGCGCGGACCCGTTCGCAACAGGCGCTGCCGACCAGCTTCGGGCTGAAGGCGGCGGGCTGGCTGTCGCCGCTTATCGACCACGCAACAAGGTTGGATGAGGTGCGCCCGCGCCTGCTTGCCGTGCAGTTCGGCGGCGCGGTGGGCACGCTGGCGGCGCTGGGCGCGCGCGGCGTCGAGGTCATGGAGGGGATGGGCGAGGAACTTGGGCTGGCCGTCCCGGCCGGACCTTGGCATGTGCGGCGCGACAATCTCGCCGAGTTCGCGGGGTGGCTCTCCATCGTAACCGGCAGCCTGGGCAAGATGGGGCAGGATGTGATCCTGCTCGCGCAGTCGGAGATCGCGGAGGTTCGCCCCGGCGCGGGCGGGGGCTCCAGCACCATGCCGCAGAAATCCAATCCGGTGGCTTGCGAAGTCATGGTGACTGCGGCTGGTTTGAACGCTTCGCTAATCTCGGCGATGCATCAGGCGACGATCCAGGAACATGAACGCGGCGGGCCCGGCTGGCAGCTTGAATGGCTGACCCTGCCGCAAATGGCGGTGGCCACGGGTGCGGCCCTGAACCATGCCATCGCGGTGATCGAGATGCTGGAAGTCGACGCCGCCCGCATGCGCGCCAACCTGGATGAATCCAACGGCCTGATTCTGGCCGAGGCGGCGACTTTCGCCCTGGCGGAACATATGCCGCGCCCGCAGGCCCAGGCGCTGGTTAAGGAAGCGTGCAGCGAGGTCCCACAGTCGGGACGGACGCTGATGGAAATCCTTGCCGGCAAAACCGACGCGCCGGTGGATTGGGACACGGTGGCGGATCCGGCTAACTATCTGGGCTCGGCAAATGAGCTGATCGACCGAATTCTGTCGCGGTTCTGAAGCGAAGATAACCCCGTCCTCGCCCAGCTTGGCGATCCTGTCCGCACCATAGCCGATCTCTTCCAGAATGGCTGCGGTATG
>DAOVHN010000376.1 GCA_030671915.1 Pseudomonadota bacterium | reverse complement strand
TCGTCTCCATCGAGATGAACCACTGCGCCGTATTGCGGAAGATCAGCGGCGCCTTCGACCGCCAGCTATGCGGATAGCTGTGGCGCAGCTTGGCGGACGCCATCAGGTTGCCGGCCTCGCGCAGCGCCTCGACGACGGCCTTGTTGGCCGGGCCGGTCTTGCCCTCCTGGGTATAGACCGCCAGGCCCGCGAACAGCGGCACATGGTCGTAATAGCAGCCGTCCTCGCCGACGGTCTGGGGAACCTCGACGCCGTTGGCCGTGCCCAGTATATAGTCGTCGGCGCCATGACCCGGCGCGATATGGACGAAACCGGTGCCGTCCTCTTCGCTGACGAAGTCGCCCGGCAGCAGGCGCACGTCGAAATCGTAGCCTTTGCCGTTGAGCGGATGCCGGCAGACGGTTCCGGCAAGCTCGACGCCCTTGAAGGTCGCGACGTTCACGCTGCCGCGGATGCCGGTCGCCTCCTGAAATGCAGCCAGCAAGCCCTTCGCGACAACGAACTTGTCCGCCTCATTGAAGGCGCATTCGTCCTCGCGGTCCACGACCTGCTCGACCACGTAATCGATATCCTCGCCATAGGCGACGGCGCGGTTGCCTGGGATGGTCCAGGGCGTCGTGGTCCAGATCACCACGCCGGCGCCGTCCAGCTCGGGCCGCGACGCCTTGGCCACGGGGAAACGCACATGGACCGTGGTCGAGGTGTGGTCGTGATACTCGATCTCGGCCTCGGCCAGGGCGGTCTTTTCGACCACCGACCACATCACCGGCTTGGAGCCCTTGAAGAGCCCGCCATTCATCAGGAACTTGCCGATCTCGCGGGCGATCTGCGCCTCGGCGGCATAGGCCATGGTGGTATAGGGATTTTCCCAGTCGCCACCGACGCCGAGGCGTTTGAACTCCTCGCGCTGCACGTCGATCCAGTGCGCGGCGAATTCGCGGCATTCCTTGCGGAACTCGACGATCGGCACCTCGTCCTTGTCCTTGCCGGCGGCGCGGTACTTCTCCTCGATCTTCCATTCGATCGGCAGGCCGTGGCAGTCCCAGCCGGGCACGTAATGGGCGTTCTTGCCCATCATCTGCTGCGAGCGGTTGATGACGTCCTTCAGGATCTTGTTCAGCGCGTGACCGATATGCAGATGGCCGTTCGCATAGGGCGGGCCGTCATGCAGGATGAATTTCTCTTGCTCGCTCGACTGCTCGCGCAGCCGCGCCTCGAGGCCGATCTTCTCCCAGCGCTCCAGCAACAGCGGTTCCTTCTGGGGCAGACCCGCCTTCATGGGGAAGTCCGTCCTGGGCAGGCGCAGGGTATCCTTGTAATCGACGCTCATCGGCCTCGTTCCCGATCGACTATAATCCAGTAAATGAGTAAATGCCGGACCTTCGGGCCCGGCGCGGGCACAGTATGCACCAGCCCCCGCAGGGTCAAGATGGTGATTTTACCGCAGCGTTGCGAAGAATTTCGCGCGCCACCCGGCAATCGTCCTCGATCTGCGCGGTCAGCGCCTCCAGCCCGTCGAACTTTATCTCCGGCCTGATATAGTTGATGAGCTGCACCCGCAGATGTTTTCCGTAAAGATCGCCTGAAAAATCAAATATATAGGCTTCCAGTATCGGTTCTTCGTCCTCGCCGATGGTGGGCCTGATGCCGAAGCTGGCGACGCCGTCATGCCATTGCGGTCCGTCTTCCTCCTCGATTCCGACGCGCACGGCGTAGATTCCATAGGCCGGCTGCAGATATTCGCCGAAGGTCAGATTCGCCGTCGGGAAGCCGAGATCACGGCCCAACGCATTGCCATGCATGACGCGCCCCTCGAATTCGAACGGCCGGCCCAGCAGCACCGCCGCATCGGCCGGGCGCCCGGCGCGCAGATGGTCGCGAATCCGGGTCGAGGAATAGATCTGTTCGCCCGGCGCGCTGACCGGCTCGACGATGGTGACGCCAAATCCGCCGCCATTGCCGGCGCGGCGCAGGAATTCGGTGTCGCCGCTCCTGTTATGACCGAATACGAAATCATAGCCGACGACCACATGGCTGACGCCCAGACCTTCGACCAGGACATCGGCGACGAAATCGTCCGCCGTCACGTTATGCAGCGCTTCGTCGAAATGCAGCACCAGCAGCAGGTCGATGCCCAGCGCCTCGATATGGTGCGATTTGTTGCGGAAGGGCGTCAGGCGAAAGGGCGGGTCGCCGGGGCGGAAAAAGCTGCGGGGATGCGGCTCGAACGTCACCGCCACCAGGGGCGCGCCGGCCTCCTCCGCGATGGCCCTGCCGGCGGCGAGCACGGCCTGGTGGCCGAGATGGACGCCGTCGAAATTGCCCAGCACGGCGACGCCGCGCTTGAGCGCGTCCGGCACATCCGTGTAGTGGCGAAGAATCTGCATGGCCCCTCTTTCCGCGCCCGCAGGGTATAACGGCTGGAGCGTGGAATGTGGAGTACGAATTTTATCCGGGGGAGGATCGGGCCTTGCGGCTGGGCACCAGGACCAGGGCTTCGCCGTCCAGAACCACCGTATCGCCGGCGGTCGCGACGGTATCCAGTACGATGCGGCGCTTTTCCGCGATCACTTCCCTGATGGTGACGCGCGCGCGCACCGTATCGCCTGCGCGCACCGGCGCCTTGAAGTTCAGGCTCTGCTTCAGATAGATCGCGCCCGGTCCCGGCAGCTTGGTGCCGATGACGGTGGAAATGAAGCTGGCCGTCAGCATGCCGTGGGCGATGCGGCCCTCGAACATGGTTTCGGTCGCGAATTCATGATTCAGATGAACCGGGTTGATATCGCCGGAGATGCCGGCGAAAAGAACGATGTCGGCCTCGGTAACGGTTTTCGCGAAGACGGCGGTCATGCCGGCCGACAGGTCCTCGATGTAATAACCCATCAAGTCGTCGTTATCGCTACTTCTGGTCGATCCGTTCACCTGATTTTCCTTACCCGCTTGCGTGGCCCGCATGATTGTTATTCCTTTAATGAAATCTGCGCGTCCAATTTCCGGCGCCGGACATCGCGAAGGCAGTTGCCCATAAATGCTGCAATGCAAAAATTATCATTGCGCTGCAATATATACTGGTGGCCGCCTGTCGGCAACCTAAATGCATTGCCCTTTAAAAGGGCTGTTTTTTATGATTTCGGGCGTTTCGCAGGCGCAACGCAGCTGGGCGGCAAAATTGCCATCACGGTGGTGCCCTTGCCGGCGGAACTTTCGATTTTCAACTCGCCGCCATGCAATTCGGTCAGCGCCTTTGCCAGCGGCAGGCCCAGGCCGGTGCCTTCGACACGCACACCGTCGGACGGCTCCACCTGGCCGTAAGTTTCGATCGCCTTGGACAGGTCTTTTTCGGCGATTCCGATACCCGTATCGCTGACGGCGAATGCAACGCCGCCCTCGGGCGTGGAAGATGCGCGCAGGGTGACGGTGCCGCCCGAGCGGGTGAATTTGACCGCGTTCGACAGGAGGTTGATGAGGATCTGCTTGATCTTCAGCGGATCGACCAGCAGGCGCGGCAGCGAGTCCTCGACCAGCCGGCGAAGTTGAAGGCGGGCGTCGGCGGCGCGGCCATGGATCAGGCGCAGGCAGGAATCGACCAGTTCCGCGGCGTCGGCGTCTTCC
>DAOVHN010000619.1 GCA_030671915.1 Pseudomonadota bacterium | reverse complement strand
TACACGCTCCGCATTCTATGGGATTTGTGCCTTGCAAGCCGTTTCCCGGCACTACGCTTCGATATCGCCGCGACCGATGCGGCCCCGGCCATGCTCGCCCGCGCCCGGCGTGCGGTCTATCAGGCGGGAACCCTGCGGGAACTGCCCGAAAGCCGGGTCGCCGACGCTTTTGCCCGGGTGCAGGGTGAGTATCGGCTGCGCCAGGAGTTTCGGACCGGCATCCGGTTTTTCCGGCAGGATATCCGGCAGCGCATGCCACGCGGACCGTTCGACCTCGTGCTCTGCCGCAATCTCGTTTTCACCTATTTCGACGAGGCCGGCCAGCGACGCGTCCTCAGGCGAATCGCGCGGCGCATGACCGCCGGCGGCATCCTTCTCGTCGGCCGGAACGAGCGCCTGCCCGTGGATGCATCCGATTTCGGCGAAGATCACGCAGCGCCTGGCGCATACCGCTATCGCTTCCCTGCTTGAACAGCGGGCGAACAGACGGCACCATGCAGGACACAACGTGACAGGCAACGAACCGGTGGCACGCCCTATCCTCCATAGCAGGCTCGTCAACCCGCCCTTCGGCGATCCCGGCGTCTATGTGGGGTTCATGTTCGAGAAACGGGGGCTGTTGTTCGATCTTGGCGATTTGCAGCCGCTGTCGGACCGCAAGCTGCTGCGCGTCCGCCAGGTTTTCGTCTCGCACACCCATATGGACCATTTCACCGGCTTCGACCGGCTGGTGCGAATCTTCCTTGGCCGGGAAAAGACGCTGCATCTGTTCGGACCACCGGGTTTCATAGACCGGGTCAGTCACAAGCTCGCCGCCTATACCTGGAACCTGGTAGCTAGTTACCCGACGGACTTCACGCTGATGGTGGGCGAGTTCGGAACCGGCGGAACGCTCACGCGGGCAAGACTGCGCTGCCGTGGGGCGTTCAAACCGGAAAAACTGGACCCGATGGCGACGCGGAATGGGGTTCTGGTGGATGAGGCGAACTACCGCGTGCAAGCGGCGGTTCTCGACCACGGCATTCCATGCCTCGGATTCGCTGTAGAGGAGCACCGCCACGTCAATATCTGGAAGAACCGGGTCGAGGCCATGGGGTTCCGCGTCGGCCCGTGGTTGCGCGATCTCAAACAGGCCATCCTGCGCGACGACCCGGACGATTTCCCGTTCCGCGTCCGGTGGCGCGAGGACGGCACCACACGTGAGACACAGCGCCCGCTGGGCGAACTCAAGGCGGAACTGACACAGATCGTGCCCGGCCAGAAAATCGCCTATGTGACCGATGTCGCCTGGAACGAGGATAATCGCGCGGCGATCCTGGTCCTCGCCCGCGACGCCGACCTCTTCTATATCGAGGCGGCGTTCCTGGAGGAGGATGCGGAACTGGCCGCCCGCAAACGGCACCTGACCGCGGCGCAGGCGGGGTGGCTGGCGCGCGAGGCGGGCGCAAAGCGAATGATCCCCTTCCATTTCTCGCCACGCTACAGCGATCGCGAGGATGCGCTGCGCCACGAGGCCGAGGCCGCCTTTACGGGAGCGACGAAGCTGCGCGGGGCAAGCCCGGCATGACGGGGCCGTTGCACATCGACGGCGCGCATGGCGAGGGCGGCGGGCAGATCTTGCGCACGGCGCTGACCTGTTCGGCTCTTTTCCGGCGACCGGTCCGCATTGAGAACATCCGCGCCGGCCGCAAAAACCCCGGCCTTGCCGCCCAACATATCACCTCGATTAGAGCCGCCGGGGCAATCTGCGCAGCCCGTATCGAAGGCGACGTACTGGGCAGCGAAACCCTGACCTTCGCGCCGCAGGCGGCGGTGCAGCCGGGCGCCTATCATTTTGACGTGGCGGAGGCCCGCGAAGGGGGCAGCGCCGGGGCGACGAGCCTCGTCCTTCAGACGGTCCTGCTGCCGCTGGCTCTGGCCGACGGGGTGTCGCAGGTCACGATTCAAGGCGGCACGCATATGCGGTGGAGCCCGCCCTTCGACTATCTCCGCAACGTCTGGCTGCCGTCGCTGCACGGTATCGGCATCGACGCCGAATTGGCGCTGGACGCCTGGGGCTGGTTCCCCATCGGGCGAGGGCGTATCCGCGCCACCATTCATGGACACAAGGACGGGTGGCCGAAACCCGTGGCG
>DAOVHN010000203.1 GCA_030671915.1 Pseudomonadota bacterium | reverse complement strand
CGCGGAAAAGCCGAAAGTCCTGTCCCTGTTTTACGGCGATTTCGCCGAAACAATCCCTCGCGCCAAGGATGCCGGCCTTACCGTCATGGTGCAGGTCGGCTCCGTCGCCGAGGCGCGCAAGGCGATCGGGGGAGGCGCGGACATCGTGATTGCCCAAGGCGTCGAGGCCGGCGGCCATGTGCGGGGAACCGTCGGGCTGATGTCGCTGCTATCCGCGATTGTCGATATCGCGCGGGACCGGCCTGTCCTCGCGGCCGGCGGCATCGTCGACGAGGCCGACGTCCGGGCTTGCCTGACCCTCGGCGCCCAGGGTGTGTGGGTCGGCACCGCCTTCGTCGCGACGCATGAATCACTGGCCCATGACATTTATAAAAGGCGCCTTGTCGAGGCCTCGACCGACGATCCGCAATATCGGACCGGGTATTCCTATGGCTGGAAATACGGCACGCCGCACCGCGCGATCCCCCCAGCCGGCCGCCCGTTAAATCCGCTGCGCCTCGTGGGTGGCGGCGTACGCCGCATCGACAAACCGTCCAGGGCTGAAGGGTTGTCGCTCTATGCCGGCCAGGGCGTCGGCAAGATCACCGAAATCCTGCCGGCTGCGGAAGTCGTGGCCCGGCTAACCAAAGGATTCGAAGACCGATGAAACTGTATTATGCGAACACATTCCCCTACGCGCGAAAGGTCCGCGTCGTCGCGGCCGAGAAAGGTCTGGGCGGCCGGACGGATAGGAAATCCCTGGTTGGCGAGCCTTCCCCGTCAGTCCAGCTTCAGCTTCTTCCGGGGATCGTAATCCAAGGGGTTCCATTCCTTCAAAAACTCCGCCAACTCCTCGCCGCCCGCTTCGGGCAACACGATGCGCAGTTTGACGAACTGGTCGCCGCGGCGGCCGCCCTTGGGGGTCATGATGCCGCGGCCTTTCAGGCGCAGTACCGTGCCGCCGCTGGAGCCGGACGGCACCGTCGCATTTACCGCGCCATCGATAGTCGGCACCTTGACCTTGCCGCCCAGCACCGCCTCATGCAGCGTGACCGGCAGGTCGAGATGGATATCGAGCCCTTCGCGCCGCATGAAGGGATGAGGTTCGACATGGACCTCGACGAAGGCATCGCCGGCATCGCCACCGGCCGGGCCCGGCATGCCCTGGCCCTTCATGCGCAGGCGCTGGCCGTCTTCCGTTCCCGGCGGCAGGTTCACGTCCAGTGTCTTGCCGCTGTATAGCGAGACCCGCTGGCGCCCGCCGCGCATGGCGTCCAGGAACGAAACGGTGGTGGTATAGGTTAGGTCCTGGCCCTTCGGCTTGCGCGCGCGATGCTGTTGCCGGGCCTGCCCCCGCTTGCCGCGGCCGAACAGGTCGGAAAACAGATCGTCGATATCGATGCCGCCCCCGCCGAAATCGAAGCCGCCCGCGGCGTCCTTGCGGTAATGGCGGTGGAATGGATTCTGCGCCGTGCCGTCGGCGTCGATCATGCCGGAATCGAACTTGCGGCGGCGTTCCTCGTCGGACAGCATGTCGTAAGCGGCCGTGATCTCCTTGAAGTGCTGCTCGACCGACTCGTCACCGGGATTCACGTCCGGGTGCAGCTTCTTGGCCAGCGCCCTGTACGCCTTCTTGATATCGGCCTGGCTGGCGTCGCGCGCCACGCCCAGCAATTCATAAGGATCCTTCATCGCCCGCCGTCATTCCTCTCAAGTCTTGCGGCCAATCTATACACCGAAAAGTAAAAATACTGCCTACTGCACGATCTGCCAGGTCCCGTCGGGTTGCCGGCAGGCGATGCCGTAAGCGTTCTCCGGGCGGCCGCCGATCGTCACGGTCTGCTGGAACTCGCGGCAATATTCGCCGGTCTGGTCGTGGGTTCCCTCGCGGACCGGGGTGACCGACCCGTAATGGCCATTGTCGGGATTGTCCCATGTGATCGGCTGGCCGATCGGCGCGGTCTGTGCCTGTTCGTAGGCGCGTTCCGCGGCGAGCTGGTCCGCGCGGTCCATGGTGCGGCCGACCTCGCCGCCCAGCAGCGCACCCAGCAACGTGCCGATGGCGACGGCCACTATCCGGCCGCTACCACCCCCAACCTGGGCGCCAACGACCGCGCCGGTACCGGCGCCGATGACCGTTCCCGCCGTCTCCTTTTGGCCCATACCGGCGCAGGCCGACAGCATCGACGCTGCAACGGCTACAACAACGATTTTCTTGACCAACATGACACGTCCTTTCACTCTGCAACCACCCGTCACGGGTGGCGGTTCAAATCATCTCCGGCCCCGGCAGAAAGAACTTAAATCCAAAGTCCGGAAAGGTGATTGATCTGCCACAAATGCCATGTGTTATATGAATGTAAGATGACTGAAAAACAAGAAGCCAACCCTTATCTGCGCTTCCATGCCTGGCTGGAGGAAGCCAGGGAGTCGGAGCCCAACGACCCCAACGCCATGACGCTGGCCACCGCGGACGCGCGGGGGCGCCCGTCGGCGCGCATGGTGTTGTTGAAGGATTTCGATGAGTCGGGTTTCGTGTTCTACACAAATCTGGAAAGCCGCAAGAGCAACGACCTTGCCGAAAACCCCCATGCCGCATTGCTTTTTCATTGGAAAAGCCTGCGCCGGCAAATACGCGTGGAAGGGCCTGTATCGCCAGTCAGCGACGAAGAGGCCGACGAATATTTCGCCAGCCGCCCGCGCGGCAGCCGGATCGGCGCCTGGGCCAGCGACCAGTCGCGCCCGATGGAAGGCATGTTCGTGCTGGAAAAGCGGGTGGCGGAGTTCACCGCCAAATTAGGCCTTGGCGAGATAAAGCGCCCGCCGCACTGGTCCGGGTTTCGCATCGCGCCGGAACGCATCGAATTCTGGCGGGACGGGCGTTTCCGGCTGCACGAGCGGCTGGTTTTCATCCGCGAGGGCGATGCCTGGCGAACCGAGCGACTTTTCCCATGACGGGCGACGAGCGACCCACGATGCAGTATCCGTCGACAACCGAAGAAAACGGCCGGTTGATGCGGCTTGCCACCTATGCGTCGGTGTCGGTGGCCAGCTTGCTGATCGCGCTGAAGACCGGCGCCTGGATCGCCACCGAATCGATCGCCATGCTGTCGACGCTGGTCGATTCGCTGCTGGACGCGTTGGCCTCGATCGTCAGTCTCTTCGCAGTGCGCCATGCCCTGACCCCCGCCGACCAGGAACATCGCTTCGGCCACGGCAAGGCGGAAGCGCTGGCGGCGATGGCGCAATCGGCGTTCATCACGGGCTCGTCGGTGCTGCTGTTATTCCAGGCCGGTGAGCGTTTCATCCATCCGCGCCCGCTGGCCGCGCCCGGGACTGGCATCTGGGTGATGGCGGTCTCCATCGTCCTGACCGTGGGACTTGTCGCTTTCCAGATGTGGGTGGTGCGCCGCACGAAATCGGTCGCGGTGGCTGCCGATTCGCTGCATTACAAGGGCGACATCCTGGTCAATATCGCGGTGATCGCGGCCCTGGTGCTGGGTAGCTGGTTCGGCTTGCTCTATGCCGACCCGATTTTCGGCACGGCCATCGCCTTCTACATCCTCTACAACGCCTGGCTGATCGTGCGCGAGGCGCTGGACATGCTGATGGACCGCGAATTACCAGACGGCGAACGGCAAAGAATTCGCGATATCGCGCTGGCCCATGAGGAAGTGGAGAGCCTGCACGACATGCGCACCAGGCGTTCGGGACAGACCAGTTTCATCCAGTTCCATCTGGTGATGAATGCGGAATTGACCCTGCTCAAAGCGCATGAGGTTTCCGACGAGGTAGAGTTGGATCTGCGCCGGACCTTTCCCGACGCCGAGATACTGATCCACCAGGATCCCACGGGGATCGTCGAGAAGCACGCCTTTCATTCCTGACCGCCCGACCGGGCCGGGAGATGCGATGAAACCGGGCGAGATCACGCAAGACCAGGACGCCGCGATCGCGTTTCTACAGGCATTGGCGGAACGGGAAGACGGCGAACGGGAGCGCGTCAACACCCATGCCGCGATGGTCTTCCTGGCCGGCGACACGGCCTGGAAACTGAAACGCGCGATCTGGTTCCCGTTCCTTGATTTCTCGACCGTGGAAGCGCGCCAGACAGCCTGTGAAGCGGAGGTCCGCCTGAACCGGCGCACCGCCCCCGACATCTATCTCGGCTGCCAGCCCATCGTGCGACAAGCGGACGGTGCACTGGCCCTTGGCGGCGAGGGAGAGCCCATCGACTGGGTCGTCGTCATGCGCCGCTTCGATCAGGAGATGCTGTTCGACCGCTTGGCGGAGCGCGGCGCGCTGACCGCGAATCACATTACGGAACTGGCCGACGAGATCGCCGAATTCCACGGGATGGCCGAGCAGCGCCGCGATCACGGCGGCGCCGCGGCCATGCGGTGGGTCGCCGAGGACAATATCGCGGAATTGGTGGCGATGCCCGAGACCTTCGGGGAAACAGCCGTCAATGCGCTGAAACATTTGTCGGACGACACCCTGGCCAATTGCGCGGGGCTGCTGGATGAGCGGCGGGAGGCGGGCTTCGTGCGCCACTGCCACGGCGATCTGCATTTGCGCAATATCTTCCTGTGGCATGGCCGGCCGACGCTGTTCGACTGCCTGGAATTCGACGAGAAGCTGGCCTGTACCGACGTGCTGTACGACCTCGCCTTCCTGCTGATGGATCTGGAGCATCGCGGGCGGCGCGACTTCGCCAATCTGGCCGTTAATCGTTACTTGCAGCGGACGGGCGATCTGGGTGGGCTGGCGGCGCTGCCGCTATTCCTGTCCTGCCGCGCGGCGATTCGCGCCAAGGTGGAGGCCAGCGGGGCGGCGGTCCAACGGGACGAGGCAGAGGCGGACGGCATGCGCGCTGCGGCGCGGGATTACCTGTCGCTGGCGACGGCCTTCCTGGCGCCCAACGCACCCATGCTGATCGGCATCGGCGGCGAATCGGGCAGCGGGAAATCGACGATCGCCGGCGCCGCCGCTCCCCGACTGGGCGGCGCACCCGGCGCGCTGGTCCTGCGCAGCGACGTGACCCGCAAGCGGCTGTTCGGCTGCCGCATGGAGGACCCGTTGCCCCAGGAGGCCTACGGGAAAGAGGCGACGGAGCGGACCTACGGCCGGCTGATCGAGGATGCCGGGACCGCCCTCGCCGCCGGCATGTCCGTTATCGTGGACGCCGTCCATGCCGACCCTGCGGAGCGCAATGCGCTGGAGCAAGCGGCGCGCGATGCCGGCGCGCCGTTCCACGGGTTCTGGATCGATGCGCCGATTGAAGTACGGATCGAACGGGTCTCCGGTCGCCGGGGAGATGCCTCGGACGCGACGGTCGACTTCCTGCGCGCGCATCCGACCCTGGAACAGGGGCCAATGGGCTGGACACGCATCGATGCTTCCGGCACGGTTGACGAGGTGATGGAACGCCTTCTCCACATGGTTTGACACAGGTCATACCGGACATGGCGCAATGGGTTATAGTTGTACT
>DAOVHN010000301.1 GCA_030671915.1 Pseudomonadota bacterium | reverse complement strand
CTTTTCCCGGCCTTGTCCATCTCCGCCTCCCAGGCGGAAACCATGGCCTTGTCGATGAACTTGTCGCGGTTGGCGAAATGGCCCAGCACCGGCCCCTTGAGGCGCGCCAGCGCGTCGGCCTTGCGATTAACCCGGCCGTAATAAATCACCGTCGCCTCGACCGGCGCCGCGATCGACGCGCCGAGCGACCAGCCGCCGCCGAAACACCAGCCGACCGTACCGATCTTGCGGTTCGAGGCGTCATGGACGCGCAACCACTCGATCCAGCCGGCCAGCGTATCCGTCGCCTCCTCCGCTGCCACCGCGCCGGTCAGCGCCCGGGCCTCGTCGGGCGTCGTGGCCACCTTGCCGCCCATCAGGTCGACGGCCACCGCCAGATAACCAAGCTTTCCGAATTCCGCCGTCACCGCCTTGATCTGGTCGTTCAGCCCCCACCATTCATGGATCAGCAGAACCGTCGGCGCCGGCACGCCCAGCGGCATCGCCAGCGCGCCGCTGACCCGGCGGCCCGCCGGCGTATTGATGGTATATTCATGCAGGCCCGCCGCGGCGGCGCGGGCCAGTCCGGGGTCGGCCAGGATCGCAGCCAGCGGCAATCCCGCCAGCGGGGCGCTGGCCACCCCTTTCAGAATATCCCTGCGTGCGAACATGCCGTTCTCCGAAATAGCCACGGGGTACCGGGGAATTCTATCCCGTCACGGCGGTTTTCGCTACTTATACCAAAGATCGCCAGCCTTCAACCCGGCTGATGCCGGGCCAGGGCGATGCATATGCGCCGGTCGGGACTGGCTTTCTGGAAACCAACCGCGATCGGCTCGATATCGGTCCCGATCACCAGCGCCTCGCCACGGCTGCGATGCGGCCGGATCAGCGCAATATGGCCTTTCGTCGCCGCCAGATAATAACCGCGAAGGATGGCGTATGCGCCATCCGGCCCCAGCGCCTCGCGCGCCAGTTCGTCGACCGCGGCCAGCCGTTCTTCCTGGGCCGGCACGGCGCCATTTGCGTCCTTGGCCTCGTCGTCCAGTTCGACCGGGCCCCAGCCGTACATCCGTTCCCCGCCGCGAAATTCGTCGGCCAGATCCTCCAGGGTCATGTCGGCGACCGGGCCCGAGATGATGCCGAAATCAGCCGCATAGCCAGCATAGCGCGCGACCTTGCCGTCGAAGAAACGATACAGCGTCCAGCCCTGGACCACGCCCCAGTAATCCAGACGGTAGGGCCAGTCCTCCGACGGCTTGCCATCCTCGCCATCGGTGCCCCACTCTTCCGCCAGAGTGGCGTTGATTTCCAGTTTGGCCTTATCCAATGTCCCGCAGCCTTTTTCGGGTTTCGCTAGCGCGTTTCAAGATTGATCGGCTCCGCCAACGCAAGTGGGAAATGCTCTAGGCGAAACAATGCATGCGAAATCTCTAAGATTTTATGTACACACACCGCCGAAGCGCTGGAAAAACAGGCCAAAAAACGCAAAAAGGCCCGCGAATTCGCGGGCTTCCTCGAAAAATACCGGTCCCTCGGGCGGATCAGGCCGCGGCGGCCGCCTTCTTTACGAGGCGGCGCTTCAGCTTGCGGGCTTCGTCCGTCAACTTGGCGTCGGAAGTGCCCAGCAGCCAGGAATCCAGCCCGCCTTTCTTCTCGATGGTGCGCAGCGCACTCGTCGTGATGCGCATCCGGACGTTCTCGCCCAGCACTTCGCTCTGCAGCGAAACCTTCTGCAGGTTCGGCAGAAAGCGGCGGCGGGTCCTGTTGTTGGCGTGACTGACATTGTTGCCGGTCTGCACGCCCTTGCCCGTAACGAGGCAGCGTCGAGCCATGATAATCGTGTCCTTGACAATAAAATACGGTCGCCGGGCGACATCCTCACCCGGCAGGCGCGCTTATTTAGTGCAGGAGGGGGGGCGCCGTCAAGGCCAGAGTATAGCCAATTTGCCGCGCATGCTGTTGACAGGCGACTGCCTGTAACGCATGAAACCGCGGCAATTATAAGGGGACTTGAAAATGGCAGCCAACAGTTTCGACGTTATCGTGGTCGGCGCCGGCAACGCGGCCTTCTGCGCGGCCGTGGCGGCGCGTGAAAAGGGCGCCTCGGTCCTGGTGCTGGAGCGCGCGCCGGAAGACGAAAACGGGGGCAACAGCCGCTTTACCGCCGGCGCCTTCCGAGTCACCTATGACGGGGTCGATGATTTGAAGGCACTCATGCCGGACCTGTCGGACGACGAGGTCGCAAACACGGATTTCGGGACCTACAACACCGACCAGTTTTTCGACGACATGTTCCGGATCACCCGCTTCCGCACCGACCCGGAATTGTGCGAGCGCCTGGTGCGCCGTTCCTTCGATTCGCTTAAGTGGCTCCAGGACAAGGGCGTGCGATTCGTGCCGATCTATGGCCGCCAGGCATACAAGATCGACGGCAAGTTCAAGTTCTGGGGCGGGCTGACGGTCGAGGCCTGGGGCGGCGGCCCCGGCCTTGTCGACCGCGAGACCGAACTAGCCCGCGAAATGGGTATCGAAATTCGCTACGGGGCGCGGGTCGTCGATCTGGCTTTCGACGGACACACGGTCACCGGCGTGCGGGTCAAGAGCGGCGGGGAGATATACGACGTCCAGGGCAAGGCCGTAGTCCTGGCCAGTGGCGGTTTCGAGTCCAACCTGGAATGGCGCACACGCTATCTGGGGCCGGGCTGGGAACTGGCCAAGGTGCGTGGCACCCGCTTCAACACCGGCGACGGCATCCGCATGGCGCTGGATATCGGCGCCGCGCCCTACGGCAACTGGTCGGGCTGCCATGCGGTTGGCTGGGACTACAATGCGCCGGAATTCGGGGATCTAACCGTCGGCGACAATTTTCAGAAGCATTCCTATCCCTGGGGCATCATGATCAACGCCCACGGCAAGCGCTTCGTCGACGAAGGCGCGGATTTCCGGAACTACACCTATGCGAAATACGGCCGGGAAGTCCTGAACCAGCCGGACCAGTTCGCCTGGCAGGTGTTCGATGCCAAGATCATCCCCATGCTGCGCGACGAATACCGCATCCGCCGCGTCACCAAGGTTTCCGCGAACAGCCTGGAAGAACTGGCCGGCAAGCTGGAAGGCGTCGATCCCAAGGGATTCCTGGCCGAGGTCGCCGCCTATAACGATGCCGTCGACACCGATACGCCCTTCGATCCAAATGTGAAGGACGGCCGCGCGGCCCACGGGTTGGCGGTGCCGAAATCGAACTGGGCCAACAAGCTGGATGAGCCACCCTTCGAGGCCTTCCAGACCACCTGTGGCGTGACCTTCACCTTCGGCGGCTTGCGCACCGACCCGGATACCGGCCAGGTCATCGACAGCGACCTGGTGCCGATTCCGGGGCTCTACGCGGCCGGCGAACTGGTCGGCGGGATATTCTGTTTCAACTATCCCGGCGGCACGGGGCTGATGTCGGGGACGGTCTTCGGCAAAATCGCCGGCGATGGCGCCGGAGAAGCGGCGGCGGATAGGAGTTGTGTTGGTTTTTTGGCCAATTTTTACCGTTAACGCACTATATGACCACCAATACCAAGGGCCGTTTTTGGGCGGCCCCTGGTATCGGATGGCTTGTCGGATGGCGTAAATCAGATAGCGCGGACCTTGCTGGTGAAATCGTCGATCTTCGCCCGCAAACCTTCGGTCTGGCGCGCCAGTTCCTGCGACGAGGATAGAACCTGGCTCGACGAGGCGCCGGTATCGCGCGCCGCCTGGCTGACCGCCACGATATTTTCCGTGACCTGCTGGGTCCCCTTGGCGGTTTCCTGCACATTACGGCTGATTTCCTGGGTCGCGGCGCCCTGTTCCTCGACCGCCGAGGCGATCGTCGTCGAGATGTCGTTGATCTCGCCGATGACCTCCTGGATGCGCTGAATCGCGCCGACCGCGTCGCTGGTCTCCGTCTGGATCGCCGTGATCTGGGTCGAGATTTCCTCGGTCGCCTTGGCGGTCTGGTTGGCCAGGTTTTTCACTTCCTGGGCAACCACGGCGAAACCCTTGCCGGCCTCGCCGGCGCGCGCCGCCTCGATGGTGGCGTTGAGCGCCAGCAGGTTGGTCTGGCCGGCGATGTCGTTGATCAGGGTCACCACCTCGCCGATGCGCTGCGCGGCCTCCGCCAGCCCCTGGACCGTATCGTTG
>DAOVHN010000306.1 GCA_030671915.1 Pseudomonadota bacterium | reverse complement strand
TTATTATTACGCCATGGGCATGACCGATGCCGAGATCGCGCAGCCCTTCGTCGGCGTCGCGACCTGCTGGAACGAGGCCGCGCCCTGCAATATTTCGCTGATGCGCCAGGCGCAGGCGGTCAAGCTGGGCGGCAAGGCCGCCAAGGGCACACCGCGCGAATTCACCACCGTCACGGTCACCGACGGCATCGCCATGGGCCATGCGGGCATGAAGTCCTCGCTGGTCAGCCGCGACCTGATCGCCGACTCGGTGGAGCTGACCATGCGCGGCCATTGCTACGACGCGCTGGTCGGGTTGGCCGGTTGCGACAAGTCGCTGCCGGGCATGATGATGTCAATGGTGCGGCTCGACGTGCCGTCCGTCTTCATGTATGGCGGCTCGATCCTTCCCGGTCGCCTGCACGGCAAGGATATCACCGTCCAGGACGTGTTCGAGGCGGTCGGCTCGCATTCCGCCGGCAAGATCGACGACGACGAGCTGCACGAAATCGAATGCCATGCCTGCCCGTCGGCCGGTTCCTGCGGCGGCCAGTTCACCGCCAACACCATGGCCTGCGTGTCGGAGGCGATCGGCCTCGCGCTGCCCGGTTCGGCCGGCGCACCCGCGCCTTACGAATCCCGCGATGCCTATGCCGAAGCCTCGGGCGAGGCGGTGATGAAGGCGCTTGAACAAGGCATCCGGCCGCGCAAGATTGTCACGCGCGCCGCGCTGGAGAACGCGGCCCGCGTGGTGGCGGCGACCGGCGGCTCGACCAACGCCGCGCTGCATCTGCCGGCCATCGCCCATGAATGCGGCATCGATTTCGACCTGCATGAGGTGGCGCGCATCTTCCGCGAGACCCCCTACATCGCCGACCTGAAGCCCGGCGGCAAATATGTCGCCAAGGATCTGTTCGAAGTCGGCGGCGTCCAGGTGGTGATGAAGGCGCTGCTGGAGGACGGGTTCCTGGACGGCGACTGCCTCAGCGTCACCGGCAATTCTATCGGTGACGAGCTTGAGAAGGTGAAATTCCCCGATGATCAGGATGTCGTTCGCCGCCCGCGCAAGCCGATCACCGAGACCGGCGGCGTTGTTGGGCTGAAGGGTAACCTGGCGCCCGAGGGCGCGATCGTGAAGATCGCCGGGCTGGACGTGCTGAAATTCACCGGCCCGGCCCTGATATTCGACTGCGAGGAGGACGCCTTCGCGGCAGTACGCAAGCGCGAATACAAGGAAGGCGACGTTATCGTCATCCGCTACGAGGGCCCGAAGGGCGGCCCCGGCATGCGCGAGATGCTGTCGACCACGGCGACGCTCTACGGCCAGGGCGCCGGCAGCAAGGTGGCGCTGATCACCGACGGGCGGTTCTCCGGCGCGACCCGCGGCTTCTGCATCGGCCATGTCGGCCCTGAAGCGGCGGTCGGCGGACCGATCGGCCTGCTGAAGGACGGCGATTCGATCACCATCGACGCCATGGCCGGCGAGATCAATGTCGACCTGACGGACGCGGAACTGGCCGAACGCGCCAAAAACTGGAAACCGCGCCAGCATGATTTTCAGTCCGGTGCCTTGTGGCGTTATGCCCAGACCGTCGGCTCGGCCGAGAAGGGCGCCGTCACCCATCCCGGGGGCGCGGCGGAAACCCATACCTACGCCGATATCTGACGGCGGGGCAGGCGCCGGGAGGCAGATGAATGTCTCCTGACGCCCCCGTCGGCGCGGAGCGGACCGGCCTGGGCGTTTCGGCGGTACTGGCCGCCGCGCTTTGCACCAGCCTGTCGGGGCTGCTGGTGCGTCTCACCGAGAATGCGGACGGCTGGCAGATCCTGTTCTGGCGGTCGGTATTCTGCATCGCCACGTTGCTGATCTATCTCGGTTGGCGCCATGGCGCCAGAATCGGCGACAGGTTCCTGTCCATCGGGCGGACCGGGCTGTTGTGTTCGCTGACGCTGGGAAGCTCGTTCATTACCTTCATTTTCGCGCTGACCAGCACGACGGTGGCCAACGTCGCCTTTACCATCGGCATGGCCCCGATATTCGCGGCGCTGCTGGGCTGGATTTTCCTGCGCGAGCGGGTGGCCTTGCGCACGGTGGGCTTTATCGGGTTGTCGCTGGGCGGCATCGCGCTGATGTTCAGCGACGGGCTGGCGACCGGCGGGCTGTCGGGCAATATACTGGCACTGGTCACCTGCCTGTTCTATTCGGCGACCATCGTGCTGTTGCGCGGCGGTCGGCGGGTGGACATGGTCCCGGCGGTGACCATCGCGGCGTTCTGGTCCTGCCTGGTCGCCGCCGCGATCGCCCCCGCCGGATTATCGATCGGTCTCTACGATATGGGCATCATCGGCTTCATGGGCGTGGTTCAGTTGGCCTTCCAGTACATCTTCTTTACCGCGGGCGTGCGCCATATGCCGGCGGCGCAGGCCGCCCTGCTGGGCCGCGCGACCGTGGTGCTGACGCCTTTCTGGGCCTGGCTGGGCGTCGGCGAGTTGCCCAGCCTGCTGACCCTGGCCGGCGGCGGACTGGTGCTGTCGGCGGTACTGGGGCAGGGTTTGACCGCGCTCTGGCTGACCCGCGCGCGGGCGGCATTAAGATAATGGCGCGCATTGCGGTCGGCGGGTTTCAGCATGAAACCAATACCTTCGCGCCGCTGAAGGCGACCTGGGAAATGTTCGAGGAGGTCGATGGCTGGCCCGGTTTTTCCCGGGGGGACGACCTTTTCACGGCGATCGACGGGGTCCATCTGCCGATTACCGGCGCAGTCGAGGTGCTGCGCGGGCTGGGGCATGAACTGGTGCCGTTGTCGTGGTGCGCGGCGACCCCGTCGGCCCACGTCACCGAGGACGCCTTCGAGCGCATTGCGGCGGTGCTGCTGGAGGGTATCGCGTCGGCGGGCCATCTCGACGGCGTCTATCTCGACCTGCACGGCGCGGCTGTTTGCGAGCATCTCGAGGACGGGGAGGGGGAGCTGCTGCGGCGCATCCGGGCGTTGGTCGGCGATGGCGTGCCGATATCCGTCAGCCTCGACCTGCACGCCAACGTGACCGAACAGATGGTGGCATTGGCGGATGTCATGGACGCCTTTCGGACCTATCCGCATGTGGATATGGGCGAGACCGGGGCCCGCGCCGCACGCCATCTCGACGCGCTGTTGCGGGACGAAGGGCCTTTCCACAAGGCCATGCGGAAGATGGACTTCCTGATCCCGCTGAACTGGGGCTGCAGCTATATCGAACCGGCAGCCTCGCTTTACGGAATGCTGCCGGAGATCGAGACCGCATCCGGCGCGGGCCTGACGGCAATCTCCTTCGCGACAGGCTTTCCGATGGCGGATATCCGCGAGGTAGGCCCCGCCGTCTTCGCCTACGGGCGCGACCGTGCCGCGACGGAGGCCGCGGTGGAGACCGTTTCCCAAGCAGTCCACGCCGCCGAGCCTGATTTCGCCGGCCGCATCTGGCAGCCGGACGAGGCCGTGGCCGAGGCCATGCGGATCGCGGAGGGCGCGCGCAAGCCGGTGGTGTTGGCCGATACCCAGGACAATTCCGGCGCAGGCGGCCCGTCGGACACCACCGGGCTGCTGGAAGCCCTGATTCGGGGCGGTGCGAGGGGCGCGGTGCTGGGCCTGCTGAACGACCCGGAGGTTGCCCTCCAGGCCCACGAGGCGGGCGAGGGCGCCACGATCCGCACGGAACTGGGCGGCAAGTCAGGCATGGCGGGCCAGCGGCCGCTTGCCGGCGATTACAAGGTGCTGAAGCTGGGCGACGGGCATTTCACCGGCACCGGCCCGATGTGGCATGGCGCGCGCATGGAACTGGGTCCGATGGCGCTGCTGGAAATCGAGGGCGTGCGCGTTGCTGTCGGCTCGGTCATGATGCAGGCTGCCGACCAGTCGATCTTCCGCCACCTGGGCGTGGAGCCCGCGACGGAGAAAATCCTCGCGCTTAAAAGTTCCGTCCACTTCCGCGCGGATTTTCAACCGATCTGTGAAAAAATACTCGTGGTCGAAGCCCCCGGCCCCTGCGCTGTCGACCCATCGAAGCTGGCCTTCACGAAGGTGCGGCCGGGGCTGCGGCTTAGGCCGGAGGCTGACGGAGGTTCGCTCTAACGCTCGCTCATGGCGAGCTTGATGCCCAGCGTCACGA
>DAOVHN010000582.1 GCA_030671915.1 Pseudomonadota bacterium | reverse complement strand
GCCCTGAACCCAGACCAGGCCGAAATTTCCGCGCGCGGCCCGAAAGGCGATATCGCCTTCGTCGAAAACCGTGACCCGCCGCCCCCGGCGCTGCAGCCCCCAAGCGATCGCCATACCCACAAGCCCGCCGCCCACGATCGCGTATTCGGTGCGGCGCATGGTCTCGCGGGCCTGCCTTACGAATCCGTGCGGGGCAGCCAGGGAATGCGGCCGACCTTGACGCCTTCCTCGGTGAGTTCCTCGGCCTGGTCTTCGGTGGCCTCGCCGTAGATATTGCGTTCTTCCGTCTCGCCGTAATGGATCTTGCGAGCTTCCTCGGCGAAATTGTCGCCGACATAGTCGCTATTCTCTTCCACATGGCGGCGCAGTTCCGTCAGCATCCGGCGCATCTCGGTGGCCTTGGTATTGGTGTAGGTTTGCGGGCCCGGTCCAGACTCCTCGCCCCTGTCGTCGCCGCTGTCGCCACCCTTGACGATGCGCGGGGCCATCGGCGCCTTGGCGACGGAAGCGTTGCCGCAAACCGGGCAGAGAATCTCTCCGGCCACCGCCTGTTCGTCAAATGCCGCGCTGTCCTTGAACCAAGCCTCGAAGACATGATCGGCGGAGCAGCAAAGGTTATACAGAATCATGGTTTAATCGATCTTTAGCATAAGGTCCCATATTTGATCCAAAACCCGCGCGAATACAAGGGTGCGTTCCGTCGCATGACGCGCTATGAGGGGGGTATGAACAGCGAACCGACTTACGACAAAGGCCGCCATCTTGGCCCGACAACCCCCTCGCCCTGGGTCACCCGCTTCGCGCCGCTGGCGCCGGCGGGCGGCGCGGTACTGGACCTGGCCTGCGGCGGCGGGCGGCACGGGCGCCATTTCCTTGGGCGCGGTCATCCGGTCGTGCTGCTGGATCGCGATATATCGGATGTCCAGGACCTGGCCGGGCGCGCGGACGT
Organism: Pseudomonadota bacterium; assembly: GCA_030671915.1. Taxonomy (GTDB): domain Bacteria; phylum Pseudomonadota; class Alphaproteobacteria; order UBA8366; family JADFVY01; genus JADFVY01. Next base: position 1,382 of record DAOVHN010000582.1, on the reverse strand, counting down.
GGAAATCATCGAGGCCGATCTTGAAAGCGGGTCCGCCCTGCCTTTCGCCGGTCGGCAGTTCGCCGCCATCGTTGTCACCAACTATCTGTGGCGGCCGATCCTGCCCCTGCTGGCCGACGCGGTGGCCGAGGGCGGGTTATTGATCTACGAGACCTTCGGGCTGGGCAACGAGGACTACAGCCGCCCGCGCAACCCGGACCACCTGCTGCGCCCCGGCGAGCTGCTGGAAACGTTTGGGAAGAATTTGCAAGTCGTCGCTTACGAACACGGCCTGCGCCGCGACCCAAAGCCGCGTGTCATCCAGCGGATCGCCGCGGTGAAGGGCGGCGCGCCCGTTCCTATCGAGCCAGAGTCATGATGATAGAAACCGTCCTCATCGCCTTCACGACGCTGTTCGCCACGGTGGGGCCACTGGATATTGCCGTGCTGTTCGCCGCGCTGACCGCAGGCGATACGGCCGCCAAACGGCGGGCAATCGCCCTGAAGGCCACGCTGATCGCGGGCGGCATTCTGTTCTTCTTCGCCCTTTTCGGGGATACGCTGCTTGGCCTGTTCGGCATCACCCTGCCCGCCTTGCGCACAGCCGGCGGTATTTTGCTGCTGCTGATCGCCATCGACCTTGTCTTCGCGCGCCACTCCGGCGGCACCTCGACGACCAGCGAGGAAAACAAGGAGGCAGTGACCAAGCCCGACATTTCGGTCTTCCCGCTGGCAACCCCGTTGATCGCCGGACCAGGCTCGATCGGTGCGGTTGTCCTGCTGATCGCCAATACCGAGGGTGACCGCGTGCAATATGCCGCGGTGCTGGCGGCAATTGCGGCGATCCTGCTGCTGACCTTCCTGCTGATGCTGATCGCGGTCCAGCTTCAGAAACTGCTGGGGGTAACCGGCGCCCATGTGGTGTCGCGCATCGTCGGCGTCCTGCTGGCCGCACTTGCCGTGCAGTTTATCTTCGACGGCCTGGCCGCAAGCGGGCTGTTTAGCTGATAATACCAAGGGTCACTGATAATGACCTGTTTGACCGGTTTCCCTTGATATTATTCGCCCGTCGCGCGGAGGCCAAGCTGCGCCGGCATGGCGAAATCGCGGTCGTGGCGCAGGGTGGGGATCGACTGGCGGGCCTCGGTGACGCGGGCGAGGTCGAGGTCGGCGACGATGTAGCCGGGCGCTTCGCCCGCATCGGCCACCACTTCGCCCCAGGGCGAAACGATCAGCGCGTGGCCATAGGTGCTGCGACCGTCCTCATGGTCGCCGCTTTGGGCCGGGGCCAGAATCCACGCGCCGGTCTCGATGGCCCGGGCGCGCTGCATGACAAGCCAGTGCGCCTTGCCGGAGGTACGGGTGAATGCGGCCGAGGTCCAGATCATGTTGGCGCCGGCCTT
>DAOVHN010000131.1 GCA_030671915.1 Pseudomonadota bacterium | reverse complement strand
GCCACCGGCGGCGTCATGGTCGACAACTGCCGCCCGCTGGTCGAGGCCGGCGCGGACTTCCTGGCGGTGGTCTCGGGCGTGTGGGATTACGCCGACGGCCCGGCCGCGGCAGTTCGCGCATTCAACGAGGCTATCGCGGAAGCCGGTTAGCGCTTTTCAAGGTTGAAGTAATCCGGCTGCTGAATCCAGGTCCTTATGTCATTTGACATGGAAGTCGCACCACGAAGAAATTGGGGAACAGCCACAGGATCGCCAAGTCGTTTAAATTCGCCACCGAGGACCAACGGGATAGAGGGCGTTTCGGATAATGCAGGAAAAAAACGAATCGCCGGAAGGGCCGGAATGTGCCGCCGCCAACAGGTTTCGTCTATCCAAGCCCACCGATAATTGGGATGCCATAGTCGCTTTCTACAGGGACGGGCTCGGGTTGCGTAAGGTCGCGGCGTTCGAGGATCACGCCGGATATGACGGGATGATACTCGGACTGCCCGGGCTAAGCGTCCAAATCGAGATCGTCCGCCACAAGGACGGATTGCCCGCGCCAGCGCCGACACGAGACAATCTGATCGTCCTTTATTTCACTGACCCCGATGACATCCAGAAGCTTTCCGCCAGGCTGAATGCACACGGGTATGCGCCGGTAAAACCGGAGAACCCCTATTGGAACGACAGGGCGGTTTGTTTCGAGGATCCAGACGGGTGGGGCCTGGTTTTGTGCCGGGACGGCGTATAGCCGAGCTATTTTCTCCCATTAAATCGCTTCACACTGAGAGTCCGTGAACCATTCTGCACTCGTCTTTTTCGGGACAGGGAAAATTGATTACAGGGACACAGAGAGGTCCGCGGTTCAGAGCAACCTCCCGGTCATCGCGCCGCTTTAAAGGCTGCGGGAAGGGGGATATGGGAATAAGGGAGATAGGGGGATGAGAAAGAACCGCGGCCTTCGGCCGCAAGAAAACCTTATCCCCATATCTCCCTTCCTAGGGTCTCGAAAGCGGCAGGATTCACAAGGAGAAGCTCCAGTCTCTCTGTGTCTCTGTGATAAACCCTTTACGATCTCTTCGTGCGGGGGAATGTTGCCTAAGCCCGCCGCAACGGCTATAACCGCGCCGCCTTTCCCGACAGACAGATGGTTTGAGACATGAAGATCAACGGCAATGCCATTCGCCCCGGCTATATTATCGAGCATCAGGGGCGCCTGTGGCGCGCGGTCAAAATCGCGCATACCCAGCCCGGCAAGGGCGGCGCCTACCTGCAGGCGGAGCTGAAGGACATTCGCAGCGGCACCAAGCTGAACGAACGCTTCCGTTCGTCGGAAACGGTGGAGCGGGTGCGGCTGGACCAGAGAAGCTACCAGTTCCTGTTCGTGGACGGCGACGACTACACCTTCATGGACAACGAAAACTACGAACAGATCACGCTGAATATCGATTTCATCGGCGAGGATGCGGCGAAGTTCCTGCAGGAGGGCATGACGGTGAACATCGAGTCCTACGAGGATTCGCCGATAGGCGTGGAACTGCCGGAAACCGTGATCATGCGGATTGTCGAGGCCGACGCGGTGGTCAAGGGCCAGACCGCATCCTCCAGCTTCAAGCCGGCGATCATCGAGAACGGCGTGCGCGTGATGGTGCCGCCGCATGTCGAGTCCGGCACGCGGATCGTCGTGAACACCGCCGACGCCACCTATGTGGAGCGGGCGAAGGACTGACCTTCGCTATCCTGCCATGCCTTCTGACGCCTGAACCGGAGACCCGATGGCCTATCGATCCGCCGATATCAATGTGATGGTACGCGCCGCCGAGAAGGCGGGCCGCGCGCTGATCCGCGACTTCGGCGAGGTCGAGCAGCTGCAGGTCAGCCGCAAGGGCCCGGCGGATTTCGTCTCGGCCGCCGACATCAAGGCCGAACGCATCGTACGCCGTGAGCTGGAAAAGGTACGCCCGGATTTCGGCTTCCTGATGGAGGAAAGCGGCGAGATCAAGGGCGCCGACCCCAGCAGCCGCTGGATCGTCGACCCGCTGGACGGGACCACGAATTTCCTGCACGGCCTGCCGCATTTCTGTGTCTCGATCGGGCTGGAGCGGAGCGGCGAGGTAGTCGCCGGCGTCATCTACGACCCCGTCAAGGATGAGGTCTTCTGGGCCGAAAAGGGACAGGGCGCCTTTATCGGCGACCGCCGCATGCGGGTGTCGGGCCGCGGGCGGCTGGCCGACTCTCTGCTGGCCACCGGCATCCCCTTCCTGGGCCACGACGAGGGCCCGGGCCACAAGAAATTCCTGCGCCAACTGGAAGCCGTGATGAGCCAGACATCGGGCGTGCGGCGCTTCGGCGCGGCGGCGCTGGACCTGGCCTATGTGGCGGCCGGGCGCTATGACGGTTTCTGGGAAGCGGGCCTCAGCGCCTGGGACGTCGCCGCCGGCATAATCATGGTGCGCGAGGCCGGCGGCTATGTCAGCGAGATAAGCGGCAAATCGCACAAGCTCGACTCGCCCACCATCCTGGCTTCCAACGACCGGCTCTATACCGAGATCGTAAAACTGTTGAAATCCGCGGGTTGATTGCGGCGCGGTTGTCGCCCGACGGGCGCATGGGGTATTCTGTACGGACAAAGGGACGACAGGAAAAACAACGGACGGCCGCGGTTCCGCATCGCATGAACGCAATCCATCCTTCAAACCGCGCTAATGTGGTGAACGCTAAACTGTTGGCGGCCGTTTTCTGTATCTGCATTCTGCTGCCGCTCGCCGCCGCCAGCGCCCAGACCGCACCGGCGGATGGCCCCTTGCCGCCGCCGGGCATGGCACCCGAATCGCGCCTGACCGTCACCCCGGCCGAGTTCGAGCAATGGCTGGCGGGGCTTCCCCCGCCAGACGGTACGGCGGTCGCACAGGATCCCGATGCGATGCCACCGAGCCTGGTGACGCCGCCCCCGCCCCCCCCGACGCTGGTAACACCGCCGCCACCGCCGACATTGGTGGCCCCACCTCCACTGCCGCCGACCATCACGCCGACCCCGGCGACGGTGCCCGACACGCCGGCGACCACGACGCCCGGCCCAACCCCGCAACCGTCGCAGCCCACCGTTACGGCGCCGCCAGCGCCGGCACTCGAAGTGCCGGCGGAGCCGCGAGTCGCCACACTTCCGCCAGATTCCCCGGATACCACTCCGCCGGCGCCGGCGCTTGAGGCGCTGGCGCGGCCGGATGCCGTAAAGATTCTCTATCCGGAGGGGGTCATGGAATTGCCGGAGGCCGCGAAGCCCGAGCTGGATAAATTGGCCGCCTGGCTGCGCCGGAACCCGTCCGTGCGGGTGCAGATCGTCGGCTATGCGAGCGAATCGGCCAGCACGGGGAGTCCGGCTCGGCGCACCTCGCTATACAGGACTCTGGCGGTGCGCAAATATCTGGTAGAGAATGGCGTGCTGAGTATCAGGATGAACGTCCGCGCGCTGGGCGACAAAACAGAAGAGTTGCCGCTGGACCGGGTCGAGATTTCACTACCGCCCCCGTGACGGGGCCTCGAGACGGAGAGACGCTAGTGGTGTGCACTGGATGAGGGACGCGAAATGACGAGACCGACGGTTTATCTGATCCGCATGGGATTGTTCCTGGGCGCCGTCATGGTCGTCGCCGCCGCTCTGTCGTTCGCGCTGCTTGACGCCTTCCGCGCCAATGTCGGGCTGAACGGGGTGATCCTTCTGGTTTTGCTGTTGGGGATCATCCACAGTTTCCGCAATGTCGCCTCGCTGGGCCGCGAGATCACCTGGATCGAGAGTTTCCGGCGCGACCAGGCCGCGGTCACAAGTAATATCTCGCCACGGCTGCTGTCGCCCATGGCGACCATGCTGGGCGAGCGCGCGACGGGCCGCTTTACGCTCTCGACCACGGCCATGCGCACCCTGCTGGACGGCATCTGGAGCCGGCTGGACGAACGGCGGGAGCTGTCGCGCTATATCATCGGGCTGCTGGTCTTCCTGGGCCTGCTGGGCACCTTCTGGGGCCTGCTGGAGACCGTGCGTTCGATCGGTGGCGTGATCGCCGGCCTGTCGGTCGGCGGCGGCGGCGACGTGAGCGCGGTCTTCGAGGAATTGAAGGCCGGGCTGCAGGCACCGCTGTCGGGCATGGGCACGGCCTTCAGCTCGTCGCTGTTCGGCTTGGCGGGTTCGCTGGTCGTCGGTTTCCTGGAGCTACAGGCGGGCCAGGCGCAAAACCGGTTCTACAATGATCTGGAAGAATGGCTTTCGGGGCTGACAAGGCTTAGCTCCGGCGGCATCGGCACCGAGGGCGACGCGTCGGTACCGGCCTATATCCAGGCGCTGCTGGAAAAAACCGCCGACAGCCTTGAGCGGCTGGAACGCATCATGAGCCAGGCCGAGGGAACCCGCGATTCCACCGACCTGCATTTGCAGCAGGTGGCGGACAAGCTGGACAAGCTGGGCGACAGCCCCGCGCTGAAAAATATCGACCAGACGCTGACCCGGATGGCGCAGGATACTTCGCAGGGACGCAACCAGATTCTGGAAGAACTTCGCGGTGAAATCCGGCTCCTGGCGCGCACCATCGCCGCGGCCGCCGGCCAGTCCAAGCAGTAGCCAATGGCCGCTCCGTCGCGCAGGGGACGCACAACCGCCGATATCTGGCCGGGCTTTGTCGATGCCCTGGCCACGCTCTTGATGGTAATCATCTTCCTGTTGATGCTGTTCGTGGTGGCGCAGTTCTATCTGGCCGACGTGCTGAGCGGCAAGGACGAGGCCCTGGAGCGGCTGAACCGCGAGGTGGCGCAACTGTCGGACCTGCTGGCGATGGAGGAACTGGCCAACCAGGATTTGCAGGCCACCGTCGCCTCGCTTTCCGGCGAATTGCAGAGCACGCTCTCGGAGCGAGACCGGCTGGCCACCCAGGTCCGTTCCCTGCGTGACCTCACCGATACGATGACCGCGCGGCTGGCCGACATGCAGGACGAGGCGGATTCCAGTGCGGCCGAGCGCAGCCGCCTGGCCGCCGCCCTGGCGGCGACCGAGGCCGTGCTGGCCCGGCGCGAGGCGGCGCTGGATGAGACGAAAACAAAGCTTGCCGATCGCGAGGCGACGCTTGTGGAGACACTGGCGGCACTGGCGGCGAGCCAGACGACGGCGCAGACCGCCCAAACGGCACTGGCCGACCGCGAAGCCCAACTGGCGGCGGCCGAGGCGGCGCTGGAGCAGATCCAGAAGGATATTGACGAACGGATCGCGGCGCTGGAAGAGGCGAGCAAGCAGGTCCTGTTGACCGACGCGGCGCTGAAGCAGGCCGAGCGCGCCTACGCCGACAGCGCCGCCGAGCTGGCCCGGCGCATGAAGGAGCTGGAAGAAGCCAACAAGACCATCGACGCCGATGCACAGACCATCGAAATCCAGCTCCGCAAACTGGCGGAGCTGGAGCAGGACATCGTCGCCATGGAGGCCTACCGCGCGCAGCTTGAGGAAGAACTCAAGACCCTGATGGTCAAAACCAAGGCCGGCGAGGAGGATCTGTTCCGCGAGCGCGATATCTCGATGGCCGCCAAGGCGCAGCTCGCGATGCTGAACAACCAGCTGGCGGAGCTGCGGGCCCAGATCGCCGCGCTGAACGAGGCGCTGGAAGCGTCCGAGGCCCGTGACGTGGAACAGCAGGCGCAGATCGTCGATCTCGGCAAACGGCTGAACGCGGCGCTGGCGGCCAAGGTGCAGGAGCTGGCGCGTTACCGCTCGGAATTCTTCGGGCGCCTGCGCGACGTGCTGGGCGACCGCAAGGACATCCGCATCGTCGGCGACCGCTTCGTGTTCCAGTCGGAACTGCTGTTCGCCTCGGGCGAGGCGGAACTGGGCCGGGCGGGCCGCGAGCAGATGGCGGCGCTGGCCCGCACGCTGCGTGACATCGCGAAATCCATCCCCGGCGAAATCAACTGGGTACTGCGGGTCGACGGCCATACCGACAGGGCACCGATCCACACACCGGGTTTCCCGTCGAACTGGGAGGTGTCAACGGCCCGGGCGATTTCGGTGGTCCGCTTCCTTCAAAGCCAGGGCATCCCCCCCAAACGCCTGGCCGCCACGGACTTCGGCGAATACCAGCCCCTCGATCCGGGCGAAAACCCAGACGCCTACCGCCGCAACCGCCGCATCGAGTTGAAGTTCGATCAGAGGTGAGGTCGGAAAATACAGAGAACCTGTGTTTTCTGGCGGTCGATAGCGCGTCTGAATAGGGGCTGCAACTGGCGCCGTCGCTGTCGCCCGGCACGAAATGGGCCCGGCGTTACGTATCCCCGACGGGTTCGCCCTCCTCGGTGCAGGGGACCGCGCTGACCACCTCTGCGCGGAAGCATTTGAACGTCGTCGAAAATTGAAAGGCCTCTTCAAATTCCACGACGATATAGGGCGTTACTGGCGAGCCGTCCGCAAGCATGCCCCGCTGCTGCACGGCGAAGGACAAACCGAATATCGGGTTCTGATGGTTGAAGCCGGCCAAGGTTATGTGGTTGACATCGTGGAACCGCAGCATGGCAAGGGTATGTTTGAGAAACTGGAAAGCTCCATCGTTCTGCGGGTTTTTGGCCATCTCCCACAGATGAATTTTCACCGTCAGCACCGGGGAAACCCAGCGGTTCTTCTCGGGATTGATATCGCCGCGCCACAGCGAGAAATCAATCACCTCGGCGTCGTGGAAGGACGGCCAATAGCCGAAGATGTCCGTCAGTTTCCCAGCACCCTCGATCAGCGATTCAGGGTGTTCAACCGGGACCGGATCTGCCTTGATCCATTTCGCCTTGCCCGGTCCGCCGCGCGCTTTCCCGTCGTCCTTGGAAATCGCCCGCCCCTACTCCGCCGCCCGCGGCAACACCTGCGCGCCCGCGTAGTCGCAGACCGCGGCTACCAGAGCGTCGATGCCGATTTTCAGTTTTGCGAAATTGGGGCTGGGGCGAAATTCGTCTTCGTCCATGTACAGGGCGCGGTT
>DAOVHN010000192.1 GCA_030671915.1 Pseudomonadota bacterium | reverse complement strand
TGGCCGCTCAGGGTGCGGCTTTCATTGCCGAGATACTCTCCGGCCAGATAGTCCAGGTCGGAGAACCTTTCGGCCAGGAAGAACTCTTTCCCTTGCGCCGCGAGTTCATCGCGTATTTCCGCCTCGCCAGCGTCGGCCAAGCTAGGCGGCAACAGTATCACCATGGCCAGCAACAGTTTTCGCATGGCTCTCTCCTTCCCAGATTCTTTGGCGCGACATCGTCGCTTCAGTGGAAACGTGGCACAAAAATACTACCACCGCGTTAACTCGATCGCCGCCCCTTGCAAATCTGGTCGCGCGGTGATGTAAACTGGCGGGACGGAACTGGTGGGAGAGAAAGACAATGAAACTCAGCAACGAACAACTTCGGCAATTCCATGAAGAGGGTTACCTGTTCCTGCCCGAATGTTTCTCGCGCGCAGAGGCGGCGATGCTGCTGGGCGAAGCGCAAGTCATCTATGCGACGGACCGTGCGGAGGTCTGGCGCGAGGAGACCGGCGTCGCGCGCACGGCGTTTGCAGCACATACCTTCAGCGAGCCCTACCGCCGCCTGGGCGCCCATCCGCGGTTGATCGAGCCGGTCATGCAGATCCTCGATGAACAAGTCTATATGCACCAGTTCAAGATCAACGCGAAGGCGGCCTTCGACGGGGCGGTCTGGCAATGGCACCAGGATTACGGCACCTGGGCGCGCGACGACCTGATGCCGGAGCCGCGCGCCATGAACATCGCGGTGTTCCTGGAGGACGTGTCGGCGGCCAACGGCCCGCTGCTGTTTATCCCCAAGAGCCACAAGACCGGCGTGTTCGAAGCCGGCCACGATCTGGAGACGACCTCATATCCGCTATGGACGCTGGACCGCGCGACCGTGACGCGGCTGGCCAACGAGGGCGGGATCGTCGCGCCGATGGGACCGGCCGGGTCGGTGCTGATGTTCAACTGCAACCTGGTGCATGCCAGCCCGCCGAACATCAGCCCCTTCAACCGCACCATTGTTTACTTAAGCCTCTGCGCGGTCTCCAACCATATCCGCCAGTTCAAACGCGACGATTGGATTGCCCACCGCGACTTCACGCCGATCGAGCCGCTGGCCGACGATTGCCTCGAAGAGCTGGTCGCGGCGCTGGGGCAGAAGGAAGCGGTTTAGAGCTCCCGCCCCTCGAAGCCGTGCTCACCGTCGCGGGCCTCGACCTCGACCACCCAGAGGTCGGGGTCGCGGGCGGTCTGGCGGGATATGTAGTCGTCTGCCTCGCGCTCGGGCACGAGTTCGCCCTTGAGCGCGGGCATCCAGGACAGAACGCCGTCCAGGTCGCGGGTCTGGGTCAGCACGCGGCAGCCTTTATCGAGCCGGTTGACCTTCAGGATCACCATGCCGCCATGGGGGTCGCCGCGCTGTGCGATGACGGCGGGCAGGCCTTGCGCCGACAGGCGGCGCAAATGCGCCTTAACCCAAAGCTCGGTGGGGATGCGTGCGTCGTCCACCGGCCTTATACCGATGCTCGCTGATCATGACTCATTTGACCGGTTTCCATTGCCGGGCGCGCTTGTCGGCCTCGTCGACTTCGGCCTGGTCCATATTTTTCGCCAGCATCGACGCGTTTTGCGCCGCGCCGGGATAGCCTCTGGCGGCCAGCAGACGGAACCAGAAATAAGCGCGCCCGCGGTTGCCGACCTGGGCGTAGAGCAGGCCGAGATCGTATTGCGCTTCGGTAAGGCCGGCACTGGCTGCCTTTTCCAGCCAGTCGAAGGCGTTGTCCATGCCGCGGGGCAGCCCGTCGCCGGTCATGTACATGCGCCCCACCAGGAACTGGGCGCGCGGCTTGCCCATTTCCGCGGCGCGCAGCAGCCACTGGGCGGCCTTCTCCCGGTCGGGGATCAGTTCGCAATCGGCCGCACTGGCGCCCACCCCGTAATAAAGCATGAAACCTAGATTGAAGCTGGCCTCGGGATGACCCTGGCGCGCGGCCTGCTCGTAGCGGAAGGCAGCCTCCAGGCAATCGAGCGCATAGCCACGACCCTGCGAATACATGACCCCGGTCCAGTACAGCGCCTCGGCATCGCCTGCGTCGGCGAGCGGCGCGAGGATGCGCCGCGCCTTTGCATAGTCCGCTGCCAGGAAGGCGTCTCGCCCGGCCGCCGCGTCTTGCGTTCCGGCGGCCCCGGCGGTTCCCGCCAGACTGGCGATCAGGATGGCGGCGAGCAGCCAGCGCATGTTATACCAATGCTCGTCGATAATGACTCATTTGACCGGTTTCCCTTGACCGCTCATCAGGCGCGGTTCGCGCCGTGGCGCCGGGTGCCACAAGCGTACCGCAACGCCGCGAGCGGTCAAGGGAAACCGGTCAAATGAGTCATTATCGACGAGCATTGGTATTATTGGACGGTCGCGGCGGCCGCGTCCCCGTGGCCCGCTGGTTCGCGCACGCGGCGTTCGTCGCGCGGGGTGCGGGTGAACATGTCGCGGTAGCATTTCGAAAAATGCGAGGCCGAGGTGAAGCCGCAGGCGAAGGCAATCTCGGTCACCGGCATGGTCGACTGGGTCAGCAGCAGCCGGGCGCGCTCCAGCCTGAGGCGCAGGTAATAGCGCGCCGGGCTGGTGTTGAGATAGCGGCGGAACAGGCGTTCAAGCTGGCGGCGCGACAGGCCGACGCGCGCCGCGATCTCCTCGCGGGTCAGCGCCTCCTCGACATTGTGCTCCATCTCGGCGATGGCCTGGATCAGCCTGGGGTGGCTGATGCGCAGGCGGGCCTGCAGCGGCAGGCGCTGGTTGTCATGACCCTCGCGGATGCGTTCATGCATGAACAGCTCGCTGACCGCGGCGGCGATTTCGGCCCCGTGGCGGCGCGCGATTTCGGTCAACATCATGTCGCTGGCCGCCACCCCGCCGGCGCAGGTGAAGCGGTCGCGGTCGACCTCGAAGAGTTCGGGCTGGATGTCGAGGTCCGGAAAGGCCTCGCGGAAGCTTTCCAGGTTTTCCCAGTGTATGGTGCAGCGATAGCCGTTCAGCAGGCCCGCATGCGCCAGCACATGCGCCCCGGTGCAGACCGCGCCCACATGTGTGCCCTCGCGCGCCCAGCGCCTGAGCCAGCCGAACACCACATTATCATGGAAGAGCTGCGCGTCGAGCCCGCTGCAAACCACCACGTTTTCCAGATGCGGCGCGTCGGCGACCCCGCGGTCGGCAATGATCCGGACTCCGTTCGAGGCAGTGACGGGCTCGCCGTCGCGGCTGAGAATCTCCCATTCGTAGACCGTGCGGCCGGTCGAATAATTGGCCAGCCGCATCGGCTCGAGCATTGCCGTAAAAGCCGACATCGAGAAATTGGGAATCAGGAGAAACGAAACCCGGTCCGGCTTATCGCCGCTGACTTTCCTGAACATGGCAACCCGCCGGTTAGAGGCACTGATCCCCTTTGGCCCCGTTGGCGGATTTTGTCAATGGCGACATGCACCCCGGCCCACATGTCGCATATTCAAAAAAAAGGGGCTCCGCCAGGAGCCCCCGTAAATATCGGTTATCCCTCGTTAATTCAGCCGGCTCGGATTTCCTGGAGGAAACGGTCTACTTCGCTGCGCAAGCCTTCGGCCTGACGAGCCATTTCCTGGCTGGCGTCCAGCACCTGGCCCGCCGCCGCGCCGGTCTCGCCAGCGGCCTTGCGGACGTTCTCGATGTTTGCGTTGACGTCCTGCGTGCCCTTGGCGGCCTGCTGAACGTTGCGCGCGATTTCCTGCGTCGATACGCCCTGCTCCTCGACCGCGGACGAGATCGTGGTGGCGATGTCGTTGACCTCGCCGATGATCGAGCGGATACGATCGATGGCGCCGACGGCGCTGTCGGTCTCTTCCTGAACGGCGCCGATCTGGCTCGATATCTCCTCGGTGGCCTTGGCGGTCTGGTTTGCCAGGTTTTTCACTTCCTGCGCCACTACGGCGAAACCCTTGCCGGCCTCGCCGGCGCGCGCGGCCTCGATCGTCGCGTTGAGCGCCAACAGGTTGGTCTGACCGGCAATGTCGTTGATCAGTGTTACCACCTCACCGATCCTGCCCGCGGCTTCCGCCAGGCCCTTCACCGTGTCGTTTGTCGCCTCGGCCTCTTCCACCGCATTTTGCGCGATCTTGGCCGACTGCATGACCTGACGGCCGATCTCGGAAATCGAGGCCGACAGTTCTTCAGCCGTGGCGGCGACCGTTTCGACATTCGCGGTCGCCTGGTCGGAGGCAGTAGCCACGCTGGCGGACTGGCGGCTGGTTTCCTCGGCGGTCGACGACATCTGCTGCGCCGTCGCCTGCATTTCGGTCGCGGACGACGAAACGCCGTCGACAACCTCCTTCACCTGAAGCTCGAAACGGTCGGCCATCCCGAGCATGGCCTGGCGCTTTTCCTCCTCTACGCGCTGATGCGCCTCGGCCTGCTCCTGTTCCAGGCGCATCTTGTCGATGGCGTTGTCCTTGAAAATCTGGACCGCGCTGGCCATGCCGCCGATTTCGTCGCGCCGGCGCCGGTCGGGCACCTCGGCGTCGGTATTGCCGGCGGCAAGACTGGCCATCGCGCCGGTCATCACCTTGATGGGGCGGGTAACCGTTCGGCCGAGCGAATAAACCAGCATCGAAATCAGCAGGACCACGACGATGGCGCCCACCCCAATCTGTGTCCAGGTAGCGTAGGACACCTTGTCGTTCAGCTTGTCCAGGCTCCAGGCGATTGCCAGGGTTCCGATTCGGGCCTTGTTCTTGCCGGCTATTACTGGCGAGGCAAGGACCAGATGGTCTCCGAAAACGGCGGATACGGTCTCGCCGGCTTCCAGCCGGGCGTCCCACTGCCCCGGAACACCAGACAGGTCATAGGATTGCCATTTCCCCGATTTGTATGAAATCATCGGCTCGCCGGCACCATCCCATATCGCGATATTGGCGATGGTGGATTCCGCATCATTAACAAGATCGGCGTAGGATTCTTCGATGCGGCCGGTTTTTTTCCACTTGACCCCGCCCGACACTGCGCCTGCCAGCATCTTCGTGACCGTGACGCCTGTTTCCCGCGACATCATGCGCAGGTCGGCCTGCTGCTTGACGGCACTGGTCCAGGTCATCGCGCCGATGCCGATGATCACCATGATCGCAACGATGCCCGCGATCTTGCGCCCGATGGTCAGGAAGCCCAGCTTCGCCAGGCCGCGGCTCATCCCTCCCGACACGACGGGTTTTCCCGCTTTACCAGTCGGTTCCGTGTTCATGCCGAACACTCCTTCATTTCACTAAATTGTCCTTATGCCGGTAAATATTGTTGGCAACCGCCGGCAACACCTTAATTACCCAGCAGTTCGACATTGACGCCGACCGTAATCGCGCCGATCGCCTCGCCGCTGTCGGGATCGGCGATCGAGACGCTGACCTGCGCCTGGTATGTTTGCGTGGACTCGTCGAACTCGACCTCATCGATGAACAGGCCGTCCGGACCGGCCAGGAAGGTTTTCTTCCATTTGGCTTCATCGCCCTGCCAGTAGTCCGAGGTGGCGTCGCTCTGCGCGACGTTCAGGCCCTTGTTGTCCATGGCGAAAATTTCAGTGAACAGGCCCTCGTCGCCATTCCTGTAGTCGATCAGTTTCTTCGAAGCGTCCCGGGTGAGCAACTCGTCGATCATGG
>DAOVHN010000213.1 GCA_030671915.1 Pseudomonadota bacterium | reverse complement strand
GGCGCCGGCGTCGATCAGCGCCTGGGCGCCTTCCTTGGTCGCGATATTACCGGCGATGATCTGGGTCCGGTTGCTCAGTTTCTTGATCTGGCTGACCGCCTGGAGGACGCCCTTGCTGTGGCCGTGGGCGGTATCGACCACCACCACGTCGACGCCCGCGTCGATCAGCGCCTCGGCGCGGGCCAGCCCGTCCGGGCCCACGCCGCTCGCCGCAGCGGCGCGCAGGCGGCCCTGTTCGTCCTTGCAGGCATTCGGGAATTTTTCGGACTTTTGGATATCCTTCACCGTGATCAGGCCGACGCATTGGCGGTTGTCATCGACCACCAGCAGCTTTTCGATCCGGTGCTTGTGCAGCAGGCGGCGCGCCTCTTCGCTATCGACGCCTTCCTTCACCGTCACCAGCCCGCGCTTGGTCATCAGTTCCTTGACCGGCTGGTTCGGATTGTCGGCAAAGCGGACATCGCGGTTGGTCAGGATCCCGACCAGCCGGTTGCTGCGCCTGGTCACAACGGGTATTCCGGAAATGCCGTGATCGGCCATCAGTAGCAACGCATCGGCGAGGCTCTGGTCCGGATTGATGGTGATCGGGTTCACCACCATGCCCGATTCGTAGCGCTTGACCCGGCGGACCTCCTCGGCCTGGCGCTCGAAATCCATGTTCTTGTGGATCACGCCGATGCCGCCAGCCTGGGCCATGGCGATCGCCATATTGCATTCCGTCACCGTGTCCATGGCGGAAGATATCAGCGGTATGCCCAGCTCTATGCTGTTTGTCAGCCTGGTGCGGGTATCCGCCTGGCCCGGCAGGACCGCGGACGCGGCCGGTTGCAGCAGAACGTCGTCGAATGTGAGACCTTCAATCAGCTCCATATATATCACCCCCGTTGAAAGTCGCCGCATCATACACAGGATTCGTGCCCTGCCAAGGCCCCGCGGTGCGTGACGGATTGCCGCCTCCAGGATTGATTTTCGCCACTAATATGTGTTTCACTAAAATTTCGTTAAATTTTTAGGGGAAGCAAATCATGAAAACAGGAGCAGGAACAGGGCTGGGCTATTTCGCCATGGCCGCGCTGATAGTCGGCGCAGTGGGGTTCTCGGCCTCGCCGTCGGCCGCCGGAAACGCCTACGGCAAGGACGGAAATCCGGGCAAAGGCAACGGCCAGACACAAAGCGCTGCCACCAGCAACGGCAACGGCAATCTGGCATCCGCCATGGGGTCGCTGAACGCGGCGCATGCCTCGGCTAACGGACTGGAGCACGCCAACTCGAAATCGAAGGTCGGCATGCTGGCCGCCTATATGGACGCCATGGTCGTCTATGAGGCGGAATATGCGCTGGTGGACTGGGAAGCCTATGATGCGATTATGGCCGATATCGCGGTGATCGATGGCCAGATCGCCGATCTCGAGGAACAGATCGGCCTTCTCGATCCCGAGGATTCGGACTACGAAACGGACAAGCAGGATTTGGAAGACCAGGTCGCCGACCTGGAAGAGGACAAAGCCGATTTGCAGACCGACGCGGACACGCTTACAGCCGGGGCAGACGCGGCCGCCGGAGACGCCGCCGGCGATCTGGAAGACGCGGCCAACAAGGACGGGTTGATCGACGCCACGGTGGTGGATGCCGTCAACAGCCTGCTGGACGGGAAATCGGAAGACTTTACCCATAGCGACGTTGTCCACGATTCCGAACAGGACATCGCGGACATTATTAATCCGGAATGATATTCCGGCGGGATAATGTGGAAAGGGCGCTTCACTGGCGCCCTTTCTTTTGACCTGCCTCAAGGCGCCTCTCACTGATTCGGCCTCTAAAGGATCGACAGAATATCCCCTTTCGCGAATGGGAGCCGATAATGCCAACCAAGCCCGTCACTACCTGGATCCTTGTCGCCGATGGCGCCAAGGCCCGCCTGCTCGAGCGAATCGGCGCGAACGCCCCGCTCACGCCTGCCTCGGCTAAATGCTTCAGCGACCCGGAAGCCCGCGCGCCGACCCGCGACATCGGCGCCGATCGTCCCGGCCGCGTGCAGGAGAGCGCCAATGCCGCGCGCCACGCCATGGAACCACGCGTCGATTGGCACCGCTACGCCAAGGAGCAATTCGCAAAATCGGTCGCCGGCGCGCTGGAGGAGGCGGCGCTGCAGAAGAAATACGAGGCGCTGATTCTTGTGGCCCCACCGCAGGCGCTGGGCGGCCTGCGCTCGGCCCTGGGCCAGCACGCCAGGGCCCTGGTCGCCGGCGAAGTCGCCAAGGACCTGACCAACCTGCCCGATCACGAAATACCGGCGCATCTGGAGTAGTTCGGGCGTCCGGTGTTTTCCGGGCGCGGCGGAGGTCGAGTGGTCTCGTCCTGAGCCTGTCGAGGGATGTGTCGGGGTGGAGCGAACAGGCCCAGCCACCCTCTACATATTGCCGCGGATTCTCTCCGCCAGCTTGCCGATTTCTTCCAGGTCGCCCTGGACGAGTTCCCAGTTCATGGTCAGGCCGTCCTCCATATGGCGGGGGATGACATGCATGTGGAAATGCATGACCGACTGCTTGGCGGCCGGGCCGTTGCATTGCAACAGGTTCATGCCGGGGGGCGACAGCGTGGCCTGCACGGCCTTGGCCACTTTTTGCGCGGTCTGTGTGACGGGGGCGATGTTATCGGCCGGGATTTCGAACAGGTCCTTGTGATGCGCCTTATGAACGATCAGCGCATGGCCCGGATTGACCGGGTTGACGTCCATGAAGGCGATGGTGTCTCCGTCCTCGTGCAGCTTAAAGCACGGGATGTCGCCGGCGACGATCTTGCAGAAGATGCAGTCCGGATCGTTGCTCATTTTCGGCTCTCCGGTTCATCCTGGCCGCCGCGGAATCCCGTCGCGACCACATAAAGCTCGGCGGAGTCCTTGCGGCTGGCGGGTGGCTTGACGTGGGCGACCTTGGTGAAGTTCCGGCGCATCGTCTCCAGCAGGCCGCGCTCGCTGCCGCCCTGCAGCACCTTGGCGACGAAGGTTCCGCCGGGGGCCAGCACCTCCAGCGCGAAGTCCAGCGCAGCCTCGGCCAGCGCCATGATGCGCAGATGGTCGGTCGCCGCATGGCCTGTGGAGGGGGCCGCCATGTCGCTGAGCACCACATCGGCCGGCCCGTCCAGCAGCGTACGCAGGCGGTCGGGCGCATCCTCGTCCAGGAAATCGCCCACCAGCAGTTCGGCCCTGGCAATCGGCTCGATTTCCTGCAGATCGATGCCGACGACCCGGCCCTTGGCCCCGACCCGTTCCAGCGCCACCTGCACCCAGCCGCCGGGCGCGGCGCCGAGATCGACCACGCGGCCGCCGGGCTTGAGGAATTTGTACTTGTCGTCGATTTCGGCCAGTTTGAAGGCGGCGCGGCTGCGGTAACCCAGCCTTTTCGCCTTTGCCACATAGGGATCGTTCAGCTGGCGCTCCAGCCACAGCTTGGAGGAAAGCTTGCGGCCCTTGGCGGTCTTGACGCGCACATGGGGCTGCCGCGGTGCGCCACGCCCCGAAGGTCCCTTTTTACCGGCCGCCATTATGCGCCGCGCCAGGTGTTGCCTTGCGTCCCATAAGATCGACCAGAATTCCCTCGCGCACCCCGCGGTCGGCAACCCGCAGCCGCCCGACGGGCCAGCGCCGGCAGATCGCTTCCAGGATCGCACAGCCGGCGGCCATCATGTCGGCCCGGTCGCTGCCGATGCAGGGATGGGCGGCGCGGTCTTCGGCGGTCATGGCGCTGAGGCTGGCCGCCAGCGAATGTACATCGCCGAATTCCAGGATCGAGCCGTCGACCCGCGAACGGTCGTAACGCTCCAGTCCCAGCGTCAACCCCGCCAGCGTCGTCACCGTGCCCGACGATCCCAGCATCTGGACGCCCGCCTTCCCCACATGGCCGGATATGCCGTGCGCCTCGCAAAAAGGCGCCAGTTGGTCCAGCAATTCCTCGATAATGGCCTCCCAGGCGGTGGCTTCGAAGGGCCCTTGGCCGAAGCGTTCGGTCAGGGAGACGACGCCGAACGGCATGGATATCCAGTCGATCATTTCCTGGGCATCGCCGTTGCCGGCCAACCACATGACCTCGGTGCTGCCGCCGCCGATGTCGAAGACCAGCGATCGCGGGGTGTCGCCATCGAGCAGCGGGAAACAGCCGGCGACGGTAAGCCGCGCCTCTTCCTCGGCCGAGATGGTTTCGATATGGAGGCCGGTTTCGTCCTCGATCCGGACAATGAACTCATCGCAATTTTCGGCATTACGGCAAGCCGCCGTGGCGACATAACGCCCATGCGCCACACCGCGCCGCCGGATTTTCGTGGCGCAGACGCGCAGCGCATCGATCGTGCGCTTCATCGCCAATTCCGACAAGCGGCCGGTCTCCTCCAGCCCCTCGCCCAAGCGCACCACGCGGGAAAAGGCGTCGACGATGTGGAACCCGCCGGCCGCCGGCCGGGCGACCAGCAGGCGGCAGTTGTTCGTGCCCAGATCCAGCGCGGCGCAAAGACCCTGCCTGCGCCGCCCGTTACGGCGCGGTCCCGTATGCCTCCGCTGGTCGCCTTGGCGACGCGGTTCCGGTCCGGTGGATAAGGCCACCTGTCCCCCAAAATCCATTCCGGCAGGCTACCGCCGCCGTTACATTCGGGGTCATCCTAGCGCAAACCCCGGCCCCGTACATCAGGGAAGATAATTTTTGCAAATCTTGGGGCTTCAAACCCGCGGCACTATATGATAAAAGCCCGCTTTCGCGGTTACCGTAACGGCCCGATGGGGGATCGTCTAACGGTAGGACTACGGACTCTGACTCCGTCAGTGTTGGTTCGAATCCAGCTCCCCCAGCCAAAAATCCAAAAAGCCCCGGTTTGCACCGGGGTTTTTTTGTTTCATCATGACCCTCGACCGACAATCTCCAGCAGCCGTAGCAGGCCTTCATCCCTCTCTGCTGCCAGTTCGGCGATGGAACGTCCCGCCGTCTCGCGTTTTACGCCGTCGACGATCTTCGTCACAACCTCGTCGGTCAGGTCCGGGTCGCCCAGCGACTTCCAGCGGGCGACCTGACTGGGGCCGAGGTGGCGCATGTAATGTTCGATGCCCCCGGCACCGCCGCCCAGATGGTAGTTCAAGAAGGGACCGGCCAGCGCCAGGCGTGGGCCAGGCCCGAAGGCAATGGCCTTGTCGATATCCTCGACATCGGCCACGTCCTCGGCAATCAGATGCACGGCCTCGCGGAACAGGGCGGCGGTCAGGCGGTTGACCAGGTGGCCCGGCAGCTCCTTGCG
>DAOVHN010000631.1 GCA_030671915.1 Pseudomonadota bacterium | reverse complement strand
CGCAGCAGCGGCCCTGGGAGGGCGGCTCGGCACTGCGGGACGGCGAGGACGCTTGGGCCACGGTCAGCGCCTCGGCCCTGCCCTTTGGCCGCTGGCATACGCCGCGCGAGGCCACGGCCGACGACATGGCGCAAATCCGCGACGCGTTCGTGGCGGCGGCAAAGCGGGCTGTCGCGCTGGGCTTCGAGGTTATCGAACTGCATTGCGCCCACGGCTACCTGCTGCACGAATTCCTGTCGCCGCTGTCCAACAAACGCGGGGACGATTACGGCGGCTCGTCGGAGAACCGCATGCGCTTCCCGCTTGAGATCGCGCAGGCCGTCCGCAAGGCGATTCCCGACGAACTGGTCTTCGGCGCGCGCATCACCGGCACGGACTGGCATGAAGAGGGCATCGACCTGGAGGAAGCGGCGACTTTCGCCGGCGCGCTGAAGGCCGCCGGGCTGGATTACGTCTGCGTGTCAAGCGGCGGCGTTGTCCCCGGCCTGAAGATCCCCGTCGAGCCCGGTTATCAGCTGTCGTACGCCGCCGGGATCAGGGAACGCGCCGGCATCGCGACGCGCGCCGTCGGCATGATCGCCGACCCGCATCAGGCCGAGGAGATCGTCGCCTCCGGCCAGGCCGACATGGTGGCGCTGGCCCGCGGCCTTATCGATAACCCCCGATGGCCCTGGCACGCGGCCGAGGCCCTTGGCGCGGAGATGACCGTCCCGCCCCAGTACCTGCGCGGCCACGCCCCCAACTGGCCCGGCGCGAAGTTGGCGCGACCGCTTTAACATTATTGGCTATACTTGTTCGGGCCCTGTTTCCCGGCGGGCGAACCGCGGGACCGTGATGGTGAGTATCAGGGCCGCGACCAGGGCAACGATGATCGCAATGACGACGTGATTCGAGGCGGCGGGCCGAATGGCCCCGCAATAGACGATCACCAGGAACAGCGGAATATCGAGAAAGTGCGTGATCCGGCCCAGCAGCGTACGAGCCTCGCCCCGCGCCTCTTCCGTCAGACGCCCCTGCTCAAGCGCCTTGACCGACTCCCGGAGGGTCCGCCGATACTGGATCCGGGTGACAATGTTGCCCTCGAAGAACTCAAACAAGAACAGTCCCCACATGCCGACAAGCCATGGCTCGTCGAAAAAACCCAGGCCCATCTCGAAGATCAGGAGAAAGCCGGAAAGCGCGAGAATCACGGCGCCAGGCAATGTGAGGGCGTCGTAGAAAACAGCCGTGTACCGGGCCGCCTCCGCAAAAATCCGAACGTCCCGGGTTCGATAAGCGCGAAGCTCGGAGACGAAGACCGCCAGCAATCCTCCGCCCAGCAGGATGAACCCCACGATATGGGCAAATCTGACGAGCGTGTAGTAGTCCATCGCTGCCTCCCTATATTGCCTGGCCGATGCGCCAGCTTGACGAAATTGAGCATATGTTTCCGACTCCTATGATTTCCCCGCTTCCAGACGCTGCCGGAGGATTGACAGAACCGCCAGCGCATCCTTGATCTCTTCGGCGTCCAGCCCTTCGGCCAAGCGGTTGGACCATTCGATCTGTCGCCCACTGATTTTTTCCAGAGCCACCCTCCCCCCGGCGGCCAAGCGCACGAGCTTTGCGCGCCGGTGATCGGGGTTTTCGGTGAATTCGACCAGCCCCTCGTCGGCCAGGACATTGGCCACCCGCTGCACGGCCTGCCTGGTAAGCCCCATGTTCCGCGCGATCTGCGCGACCGGCAGCGGCGCTTCATCGATTGCGCCCATGACTTGCCATCTGGCGCTCGATAGCCCTAGATCGCTCGTCAGGCGGTCGCCAGCCGCCAACAGAAGGCCATTCAGGCGAAAGGTCTCCAGGATCAGACCGGTTAGCACGGTTCCTTGTGGGGTATGGTAGCTCATAGGACAATATATTGTCATAATGACAATATATTGTCATAATGACAATATATTGTCAAATAATTTAATCATACACCGTTGACGGCGTCATCCTGTCGAGATGTCGGGGTCAACCCGTCGGCTCGTCCTCCTCCGCCAGCGCCGCGAGTTCGCTGATGGTCACCGGCT
>DAOVHN010000739.1 GCA_030671915.1 Pseudomonadota bacterium | reverse complement strand
TGCTGCCGGAAACGGTCGAGGAAGTCCGCCGGATCCTGCGCTACTGCCACGAAAACGAAATCAAGGTTGTGCCGCGCGGCGCCGGCACGTCGCTGTCCGGCGGCGCCTTGCCGCTGGCCGACGGCGTGCTGCTGTCGATGGCGAAATTCAACCGAATCCTGGATATCGATTTCGATAACCGCTGCGTGGTGACGGAGCCCGGCGTCACCAATCTCGGCATCACCGACGCGGTCCAGCACAGGGGCTTCTATTACGCGCCCGATCCGTCGAGCCAGATCGCCTGTACGATAGGCGGCAATATCGCCGAGAATTCGGGCGGCGTCCATTGCCTGAAATATGGCCTGACCACCAATAACGTGCTGGGCGTTGAACTGGTGACGATCGAGGGCGAAGTCATTCGTTTCGGCGGTAAGCATCTCGACGCCGGCGGGTACGACATGCTGGGACTGCTGACCGGTTCCGAGGGGCTGCTGGGCGTTGTCACCGAGGTTACAGTCCGTATCCTGCGCAGTCCGGAGACCGTGCGCGCCATGCTGACGGGCTTCCCGACCAGCGAGCAGGCCGGCGACTGCGTGGCGAAGGTTATCGGCGCGGGTATCATTCCGGCGGGTATGGAAATGATGGACAAGCTGGCGACCCAGGCGGCCGAGGATTTCGTCCATGCCGGTTATCCGCTGGATGTCGAGGCGGTGCTCATTATCGAACTCGACGGCCCGGCGGTGGAGGTCGACTATCTGATCGAACGCGTATCCGGGATTGCCAGGGAATGCGGCGCATCCACGATTCGCGTGTCGGAAACCGATGCCGAGCGCCAGACGTTCTGGGCCGGCCGAAAGGCCGCCTTCCCCGCGGTGGGCCGTATTTCTCCCGACTATTACTGCATGGACGGCACGATTCCGCGCGGCCGGCTGACCGAAGTGCTGAAGCGCATGGCCGAGCTTTCGGCGAAATACGATCTCAGGGTGGCCAATGTCTTCCATGCCGGGGACGGAAACCTTCACCCGCTGATCCTCTATGATGCGAATATCCCCGGCGAGTTGGAAAAGGCCGAGGAATTCGGCTCCGACATCCTCAGACTCTGCGTCGAGGTCGGCGGCGTGCTGACGGGCGAACATGGCGTGGGCGTCGAAAAACGCGACCTGATGCCGGAGATGTTCTCCGAAGACGATTTGAACCAGCAGATGCGCGTGAAATGCGCCTTCGATCCATCGTCGCTGCTCAACCCGGGCAAGATGTTTCCGGTATTGCACCGCTGCGCCGAGCTTGGCCGGGTGCATGTGCATCATGGGGAGACGCGATTCCCCGACATACCGAGATTTTAGGGAAACAGGACCGTGAGCGAGACATTCCGGCCGGACAATCCGGAGCAACTGCGCGACCTGCTGGCCTGGGCGGCATCCGAGGACAAGAGGATCGAGATAGTCGGTACCGGCAGCAAGCGTGCGGTGGGGCGGCCGATGTCCGCCGATCATATCGTGGAACTCCGTGGCATGGCCGGCATTTCGCTCTACGAGCCCGATGAACTGGTAATGACGGCCAGCCCGGCAACCCCGATCGCCGAGATCGAGGCGGCGCTGAGCGAAAATAATCAGCAACTGGAATTCGAGCCACCGGACT
>DAOVHN010000565.1 GCA_030671915.1 Pseudomonadota bacterium | reverse complement strand
TGCGCGGATTGGGCCTCGACAAGCTGGTCATCAAGGAAACGCGGTTCGATGCGATCCACGGCCTGGTCACGGTTATGGACGACGCGCTGGAGGCCGCGCCGCGGCTGCCCGTGCCGGCAATGTTGCTGTACGGCAAGACGGAGGATCTGATCCCGCGAAACGGCCGCGAGGTGCTGATCGACAGCCTGCCCGCCGGCGGCGACTGGCGGCTTGCCGAATATGCCAAGGGCTACCATATGCTGCTGCGCGATCTGAACGCCGAAGTGGTGCTGACCGATATCGTTGCCTGGTCGGCCGATCCGGCCGCTGCCCTGCCCTCGGGCGAGGAGCGGCCAGACCGCAGGCTCGGCCTGCCCTTGGAGGAGGATTAAATAAGAAAAGGGGAGTGGAAACCGGAAAGGCTTTCGGTTAATGTGCGCCCCGCTCACTTAACGATGCGCCCGTAGCTCAGCTGGATAGAGTACCAGATTCCGAATCTGGGGGTCGCAGGTTCGAGTCCTGCCGGGCGCGCCAATTTCCCTTCAATATTGTCGTACGATCTCGACTGCGCGGTATCGGCGCCGCGCGACCGGCAGGCGTTCTCAAACCTCATCCGTAACGTCAGCCGCGACGGTGTCGTCGCTGGCGGCGATGGCGTCGAGGTCGGCCTGGATGCTTTCCGGATCGCGATCGGCGAAGGGGATGGTGACAAGTTGCGCGATGCGCTTTTCCAGCTTGTCGCAAACGGTGGAAAACGCCTCGCGCACCGCCGCCTCGTCGCCCTGCGCCGAGGCCGGATCGGGCAGGCCCCAATGCAGGCGCAAGGAGGCCCCCGGCAGCACCGGGCATACCTCATTGGCGACCGTGTCGCAAACGGTGATCACCAGATCCATCACCGGCGCATGCGCGTTGGCGTATTCGTCCCAGCTCTTGCTGCGCAGTCCATGGATCGGAATATCGCGTGCCTCCAGCACCTCCAGGGCCACAGCATGTGGCTCGCCGGCCGGGTGGCTGCCCGCGCTGAAGGCGGTAAACATGCCGTCGGACCAATGGCGCAGCAGCGCCTCGGCCATGAGGCTGCGGGCCGAATTGCCGGTACAAAGAAACAGAACGTTCTGCATCGCGCGGTCTCCAGAATGCCGCAACCTTTATACCCGCAAATTACAAACAAGAGGTTTCCAAGGCGCGGAATATCAAAGGCCTTTCGTACCCGTTTTGTTCATGCTAGCCTGTCGTCATGCATGGGGGCTTGCAGGGAGATTTCGTGCCTGACGGGCTGGCGGGGGACCTCGCCCGCGGCGTAATGCGCGCGTTCGGCGATATGGGGCAATCCTGCCTGGCCGAGCTGCCGTTGGGCACCGGGCGGCGGGTCGATGTGATGGCGCTGGACCGCGGTGGGCTGTTGACCATCGTTGAGGTCAAGACCTCCCTCGCCGATTACCGGTCCGACAACAAGTGGCGGGAATATCTGCCTTATTGCGACACCTTCTATTTCGCCGTGGCGGAGGATTTCGACCGGGCGGTCCTGCCCGATTGCGTCGGCGTGATGGTGGCCGACCGTTACGGCGCGGCCGTAATAGCCCTCTCGCCCGAATTCAAAATGGCCCCGGCCCGCCGCCGGGCCCTGACACTGCGCTTCGCCCGCACGGCCGGCCGGCGGCTGATGCGCCTGGACGAGCCGGAATTCCTGTAGATCGTCACGCCTGCAAAAAATCCCTTTTCTCGCCTTCCAGGGCCAGGGCGGTCAGTTTGCCGCCATAGACGGCGCCGGTGTCTATGCCGATGCGGTTGGGCCTGATTTCCGGGAAGTCGCGCGGGGTGTGGCCATGCACCACCATGAAGCCGTGGTCTTTATTTGACTCCAGGAATCTGTTGCGGATCCACAGCATGTCCGCCGCGGTCTGTTCTTCCGGCGCGCGGCCGGGCCGGATGCCGGCATGAACGAACAGGTAATCGCCCTCGATATGGTAGAGGTCGAGGGCTTTCAGGAATCGCCGGTGGGAATCGGGCAGTTTTTCGTCCAACGCGTCGCGCAGCTCCCCTGAGTCGGGCCGCCACAGGCTGTGGCCGCGCACCTCCACGCCGTATCCTTCCAACGTATCCAGCCCGCCATTGTGGAACCAGCCCGACGCGCTGTCGCCGGTCTCGAGGAAATGCAGCATGAATTCCTCGTGGTTGCCCTTCAGGAAGACGGTCTCGAAGCCGGGCAGGGGATCGCCGACAAGCCGCTCGACGACGCCGGCGCTATCGGGACCGCGGTCGACATAATCTCCCAGATAGACCGCAACCTTGCGATCCGCGGCGCGCCCGCGCGCATCGGCGCGGATCATCGAATGCATCAGGTCCAGCTTGCTGCTTTCGCCATGGATGTCGCCGATTGCGTAAATGACGCTGCCGGGCGGCGCGGCCCTGTTACCGGGCCCGTTCAACTCCGCGGCGCGTATTTCGCCAGAATGC
>DAOVHN010000157.1 GCA_030671915.1 Pseudomonadota bacterium | reverse complement strand
GGATGCGTTGCAGATCCTCGAGCATATCGTCGTGACCGCGTTCCGCCGCGTCCTCATGCAGCAACTCGCTGTAGCCGATCACCGCGTTGAGCGGGGTGCGCAGTTCGTGCGTCATGCGCGCGAGGAAGTCCGATTTCGCCCGGTTGGCGGCCTCTGCCTCGGCGGTGGCCTGGCGGTAGGCGTCGGACAGCCGCGCGGCGCGGCGCAATTGCGTGAGCAGGAGCAGCGCGATGGCGGCGCCGCCGATCAAAACTCCGGTGAAGGAAACAAAAACCTGCTTGTAAGCGGATTCCACGACTTCATGGCGGAAGTCCTCGGTCAGGTCGACTTCCACGCTGACCAGAACATTGCGCAGGCGCAGCCCGAATTCCTGCAACCCGCCCATTATCTGAAGGTAGCCATCCCGGTCGCCGTGGCGGAGCGACATCACCCTCGGTTCAATTTCCCGCAGCTCCGCCATCATATCGCGTTCCAGTATGGGAACCGCTTCGGTACGCAGCAGCCTTTCCGCCTCGGGCCCGGTAACCAGGAGAGGGATACGGCTCCAGAGGATATCGAACCGCTTGACGAGTTCCTCGTGGGTTATTCCGGGTTCGCCAAGCCCGTAGCGCGCAAGTATGCCGGTGAAGCGCCTGAACTCCAGTTCCGCGCCGAAGGCGACCCAGCTTCCCGCGGTCCGGCTGCCGTAGAGCAGCGCACGGGTGTCGCTCAAGCGCTGGAGGCTGACAAACAGGCTGCCGGAGAACGCGAGGATGGCGACGATCGCGGTCAGATATAACGCTGCTTCGCGAAACCGCCTCCGTCTTGCGGATTCCGGCCGCAATGAATTGTCCATAGAAACGCTCCAGCGGGTTTGCCTGTTCGGATGCCCCGAGACTGTAACCGGGGCGGGCAGTTCAGCACATCCGCATTATTCTACGTGAAGTTTAACGAGTTGCCATATCATACGTTCCTCTCGCGCGTGGGACGGCAGGTCCGTCCCTTCGGGATAAATTACCCAGATCGGCCCCTTGGTCCGCAGCCGCAGGGCCTCGCCATCGACATACATTGCCAACAGGACACCGTAGCCGGCGAAATCCTCGAACGGCAGCGACACCTTGTAATCGTTGGCCGCGATCGCGCGCACCGATGTCCCCCTGGCGCCAACGGCTTCCATCACCCTGAGCGCAAGCACGCCTTCGAACACCGTGTCCTTCTCGTGCCACGGCGTGCGGGAGACGATTTCGGTCATTCCAAGCGCGCGGAGCATCTCGCGGTCGAAATGCGCTTCGTCGCGGATGTTGGTGTTCTCGATCTCTCCCCCCACGATCAGCAGCACTTCGCCGGTGGGGGGCTCGAGCTGGTCCGCCCTGGCCGGCGAACCCACGGGCGCGAGCCACAAGACGGCGCCCGCCATGGCGGCAAGGGCTGTGCGAACCGGGTTCCAAATATATCGCGGCGTTTGCCGCCGGGCTGGCATAGGGTTATCGACCACCGAAATAGACCTTCTCGTGATTGAGGGGAAATTTATGTTGCCCCCGAAAAGTAATGCCAAAAACCGCTGAGAACGAGTCATTATCGGCGATCCTTGGTAATGCCGGGCACGCCGGGGCTTCAGGCGGCATTTTTCGGACTCCGGCGGGCCGGTGCAAGCGTCGACCGGAAAACTGGACAGTCGAGAGTTCGCCCTGACGCGTTTGTGAAAGATAGTTTGTTGCCCGGCCGGCCGGTTCGGCCCATATCCTGATACAAGTCTTTGTCAAATCTTGCCAACGGAGGTGAGCATGCCGCTTAAGGTTCTTGTTGTTTCCGCCCTGTCGCTGGGGCTTGCCCTGGCGCTTTCCGGACACGGAGTGGCGGTCGCGGCGACCGTTATCGAACTGACGCAGACGCCTTGCCAGTTCCTCGAATCCGAGGGCGGCGTCGACCATGGCTACAAATCGGCCAGAAAGGCCGACTGCGACAAGATCAACGGCGATACCGGCGAGACGCGCCTGGCCGCGGCGGCGACGATGACATTGAAGCCCGGGAAATACGTGTTCCGCGTGACCAACAGTAACGTGCCCTATGATCTGGGCTTCTGGCTGCGCGGCGATGGCATAATCAACCGCGCTACCCTGCCC
This sequence comes from Pseudomonadota bacterium, assembly GCA_030671915.1. Taxonomy (GTDB): domain Bacteria; phylum Pseudomonadota; class Alphaproteobacteria; order UBA8366; family JADFVY01; genus JADFVY01. Next base: position 4,151 of record DAOVHN010000157.1, on the reverse strand, counting down.
AGCGTCTCCGGCGGCGGCCTCGCCAAAGGCGTCACGAAGGATTACGAAATCGAGCTGAAGGTGGGGGATTACGTCTATTCCTGCCCGCTGAACCCGACCCCGGACTACAAGCTGATCGTGGTGGAATAGGGCCCTACCGTCCCTTCCAGACGGGGTCGCGCTTCTCGGCGAAGGCCTTGGCGCCTTCGAGCTGGTCTTCGCTGCTGTAGAGGGTGTCGATGGTTTTCAGCTTGCGGCCGTTGAGCATGTCCATGGCCTCCTGCACCGGCAGGTGGCCGGTCATGCGGTCGACCTCCTTGATCGCCGCGTAGACCAGGGGCGGGCCGCTAGCCAGCAAATCGGCGACCTCGCGGGCCCGGGTCATCAACTGTTTCTTCGGGACGATTTCATTGACCAGCCCCCAGCGTTCGGCCTCTTCCGTATCCATCCAGCGGCCGGTGAGCAGCAGTTCCATGGCGACGTGGTAGGGAATGCGGCGGGTCAGTTTTACCGTGGCCGCATCGGCGATCGTGCCCGAGCGGATTTCCGGCAGCGCGAAGGTGGCGTCCTCGGCCGCCAGGATGATGTCGCAGGAGATCATCAACTCGAACCCGCCGCCCAGCGCCATGCCGTTGACCGCGGCGATCACCGGCTTGTTCATGTCCGGCAATTCCTGCAGGCCGCCGAAACCGCCGACGCCGTAATCGGAATCCGGCGCCTCGCCCTCGGCCGCCGCCTTCAGGTCCCAGCCGGCGCAGAAGAAACGCTCGCCGCCGCCGGTCAGGATAGCGACGCGCAATTCCGGGTCGTCGCGGAATTCGGCGAAGACGTCGCCCATGACGCGGCTGGTCGCGGCGTCGATGGCGTTGGCCTTGGGCCGATCCAGCGTCACCTCCAGCACCGCGCCTCGGCGCTCGGTTTTCACGGGGTTGGTCATGCTTTTCTCCGTCTGTTCGTCATGTGGTAAATGCTTCTCTTGTTTCATTCCGGTTCAGCCAGGCGGATCAGCGCGTCGGCGGCGATGGCGCCCTCGCCGATGGGCCTTACTATCAAGGGATTCACATCCAATTCAAGAATGTTGGCGGCATGTTCGTCCGCAAATGCCGCGATCGCCATGATGGCATCGACCGCCGCGTCCATGTCGGCGACGGGCAGGCCGCGATAGCCGGTCAGCATCGGCGCCGTCTTCAGCGATTGCAGGGCCGCCAGTACCTGGTCGCGGTCGGTCGGCAGCAGCAGGGTCCGGCTGTCGTTGATCAGCTCCACCAGTACGCCGCCGAACCCGACCACCAGATAGGGCCCGAACTGGGCGTCGCGGTCGATGCCGACGATCAGCTCGGCGACGCCGTCGGTGACCATCTTTTCCACCAGTACGCGGCCTGAAATGCCGAGCATTCTTGTCGCCGCCTCGTCCACGGCGTCGGCGTCGATCAGGTTCAGCGCGACGGCCCCGGCCTCGGTCTTGTGCGCGATCTCTGCCGACACCGCCTTGACGGCGACGGGATAACCCAGCGCCTCGGCCGCCGCCACGGCCTCCGTTGCCGAGGTCACCAGCGCGGCCTCCGGCACGGCCAAGCCCCGCGCCGCCAGCATGCGCTTCGATTCCCACTCGTCGTATACCCGGCTTCCGTCATGGGCCGGCAAGGCGGGATGCAGCAGGGCAGGGGGCTCGCCGTTGGCTTGCACCTGGCCGATCCGCGCGGCGGCCTCGATCGCCGTCAGGGTTTCCGCCATGCCCATCATCGGGGCGACGCCCTGTTCGGTCAGATGCGCGCCGACATCCTCCGGCAGGCACTCCTGCATGCTGGCCAGCACCGCGGCGCGCCCGCCGGTCGCTTGCGCGGCGTGAACGACGGCGTTGACGGTCGACCACCAGTCTTCGTCGTTGCAACGGCTGCGCCGGGGGAAATCCAGCACCACCATCGACAGGTCGTAGCCGCCGCTCATCATGGCGGTGAAGGTCGCGGCGAGTTGGTCTTCCTGGCCCCAGATGAAGGTGTGGTAGTCCAGCGGGTTGGAGACGCTGACCAGTTCGTTCAGGGTGGCGGCGACGCGCTCGCGATGATCCGGCGCCATCGGCGGGAATTCCACCGCGCGGCCCTCGGCCAGATCCGCCATCAGTGTGGCTTCGCCGCCGGAACAGCTCATCGAACAGACCCGGTTGCCCGCCAGTGGCCCGCCGACCGACAGCAGCTTCAGGGTTTCCAGCAGTTCCGGGATGGTATGGACGCGTGCCACGCCGAGCCGCTCGAACAACGCGTCGTAAAGCCCGTCCGGGCCGGCCAGCGAGGCGGTGTGCGACAGGGCGATCTCCGCGCCCTTGATCGACCGCCCGGTCTTCAGTGCCACAATGGGAACGCCGGCTGCCCGCGCGGCGGCGGCGGCGCGCTCGAAGGCGCCGATATCGCCCAGGCCCTCGACATGCAGGCCGATGGCGGTGACCCGCTGATCCGCGGCCAGGGCCTCGATGCATTCGGGAATGCCGATGGCGGCCTGGTTGCCCAGGGTGACCAGATAGGCCAGTTCAAGCGAGCGCTGCTGCATGGACAGGTTGATCGCGATATTGCCGCTCTGGGTGACGATGGCGACGCCGCGTTCCACCCGCTCCCCGCCATGCTGGTCGGGCCACAGGGCCGCGCCGTCCAGGTAATTGACGAAGCCGTGGCAGTTCGGCCCCATCATCGGTTTGGCGCCGGCGGCGGTGACCAGCCGTTCCTGGCGCTCAATGCCGGCGCCGCCGACTTCGCGAAAACCCGACGCGAAACAGACGATGCCGCCGGCGCCCGTGCCGGCGAGCACCTCGACCGCCTCGATCGTCGGTTCCGCGGGAATGGCGATGAAGACGGCGTCCGGGGCCTCCGGCAGATCCTCCAGCCGCCTCAAACAGTCGCGCCCGGCGATGCTGTCGCGTTTCGGGCTGACCGGCCAGATCGTGCCCTCGTAGCCCAGGCGATCGCATTGCTCGGCGACGATCTCGGCCTCGCGCCCGCCGACAATGGCGATTGTCTTTGGGCGGAGCAGGCGTTGCAGGCTGGTCATGGCGTTGCCTGCCGCTCGCATAGGCCCCCTCCCCAACCCTGCCCCCGCAAGCGGGAGAGGGGCTCTATCGCGAAATTCGCTCCAGATAGCCCTCTCCCGCCTGCGGGGGAGGGTTGGGAGGGGGTGGTGGGTGAGTGCACGCCTATCCCTCCAGCGGCCGTAAAATCGAGCGCGAGATGATGTGGCGCTGGATTTCCGAGGTGCCGTCCCAGATGCGCTCGACCCGGGCGTCGCGCCAGAAGCGTTCCAGCGGCAGATCGTCCATCAGCCCCATGCCGCCATGGATCTGGATCGCCTCGTCGGTGACGCGGGCCAGCATCTCGGACGCATAGAGCTTGGCCGAGGCGATCTCGCGATTGGCGTCCTGTCCCTGGTCCAGCTTCCAGGCCGAGGCCAGGGTCAGCCAGTCGGCCGCGTCGATCTCGGTGATCATGTCGGCCAGCTTGAAGCTGGTTCCCTGGAATTTGCCGATGGCCTGGCCGAATTGTTTGCGCGTCACGCACCATTCGGCGGCCATGTCGAAGACGCGGCGCGCCCGGCCGACGCACATGGTCGCCACCGAGATACGCGTCGCATAGAGCCAGTCGTTGGCGACCTCGAAGCCCTTGCCTTCCTCGCCCAGGATCTGGGCATCCGGCACCCGGCACTCGTCGAAATTCAGGATGCTGTTGTTGTAGCCGCGATGCGAGACCGAATTGTAGCCGGGCCGAATCTCGAAGCCCGGCGTGCCCCGGTCGATCAGGAAGCATGTGATGCGTTTCTTCGGCCCGCGCGGGGTTTCCTCCTCGCCGGTGGCGATGAAGACGATAATGAAATCGGCTATGTCGGCGTGGCTGATGAAATGCTTGGTGCCGTTGATCACCCAGTCGCCGCCGTCGCGCCGGGCCGTGCATTTCATGCCGCGCACGTCAGAGCCCGCGTCGGGTTCGGTCATGGCAAGCGCATCGTGCCGCTCGCCCTTGACGCAGGGGATCAGGTACCGCTCGCGCTGTTCCGGCGTGCCGGCGCACAGAATATTGGACGGCCGGCCCCACCAGTGATTGAGCCCCATGGAGGTGCGGCCCAACTCGCGCTCCAGCAGCGCGAAGGTCAGGTTGTCGAGCCCGCCGCCGCCGAATTCCTCCGGGATGTTG
>DAOVHN010000033.1 GCA_030671915.1 Pseudomonadota bacterium | reverse complement strand
GGCCTCCACGCCATCGCCACGTGCCCCCGGCCCGGATGCGCCGCTGGCGCCGGCCCAGGGCGCAGCGGATGCGCGCGAGGTGGCGGCCGCCGCCGCCGACCTCGACTCGCTGCGCGCGGCGCTGGAGAGGTTCGAGGGCTGCGCCCTGAAGCAGACCGCGACCAACCTGGTCTTCGCGCGCGGCAATCCGGATGCGCCGGTGATGTTCATCGGCGAGGCGCCGGGGGCCGAGGAAGACCGCGAGGGGTTGCCCTTCGTCGGCGCCAGCGGGAAATTGCTGGACCGGATATTATCCTTCATCGGGCTGGACGAGCAGTCGGTCTATATCAGCAACATCATCTTCTGGCGGCCGCCGGGAAACCGCAGCCCCACCGACGCGGAAACCGCGGCCTGCCTGCCCTTCGTGCGGCGCCATATCGCGCTGGTCCGGCCGCGCCTGCTGGTCACGCTGGGCCGGCCGGCGATGAATGCGGTACTGGGGCTGAACAGCGGCATCAACAAGTCCCGGGGGCGGTGGGTCGAGTATGGCGAGGGGTTGGAGGCACCAATCCCGGCGATGCCCACTTTCCACCCTGCCTACCTGCTGCGCAATCCGGCGCAAAAACGCGAAACCTGGATGGATTTCCTGTCAATAAGAGAAAAACTGGACGAATTAACCTGACAAACCGCCCAGGATTGGGCAAAAAGAAGCCTTCCATTATTTCGATTGCCTCATGCTGGCCTTATGGCTGGCCTGTTTTCTTTCTACACGATTTCTTTACGACAAGATCCTATTCTGGTCCCATGATATTTATTGATTCACCGAGCCCGGCAAAAGGGCTGTTCGGGTGGGAGGGCAGATTGTTTAACCTTGGATCGCGGATCTTCCCTGCGGTATTTGCCGCCTTTTTGGGGATGCTGGTCTGTCTGGCGCCGAACAATGCGGCGGCGGAGACCGGCAATGCGTTGCCGCTTGCCGGCGTGCAGTTTCCGCTGACCGATACGAGCCGCGAGATCAGAGAAAAACTTACCGTTCTCAGCGACGGCGACGCGCGGCTTTACCGAGAGATTTTCCGTCTTCAGGAAGGCGGCGAATGGAAGGCCGCGGACAAACGCATCAAGCAGCTTTCCGACCGCCTGCTGATGGGCCACGTGCTGTACCAGCGCTACATGCACCCGCGCGCCTACCGGTCCCGCTACGAGGAACTGAAGGACTGGATGCGCGATTACGCCGATCATCCGGAGGCCGCGCGGATTTACAAGCTTGCGGTAAAGCGCCGGCCCGCCAACTGGAAATGGCCGCGTAAACCGTCCGTTCCCTCGGTCAGAATTTCCTGGACGAAACCCGCGCCGCAGCAGGCCGAGCCCGCGAACGCCGCGCCGAGGCGGTCGGTGCGCCGCCGCAACAGCCGCGATCTGCGGTATGCGGAACGGCGTATCGCCCGCTGGCTGCGCATGGGGGCGCCAACCAGGGCGCTGGAATATCTTGAGACCAAGAGTGTTTCCCGGCATTTCGATTCGATCAGCTACGACGCGGCCCTGAGCAAGATCGCGCGCGCCTATTACCATGCCGACAAGAACCTGAAGGCGCTGGAACTGGGCCTGAGCGCCGCTGACCGGTCGGGCGAATGGGTGCCGGACGCCCACTGGTGGGCCGGGCTGGTGGCCTGGCGATTGCGTCAGTATGACGTGGCGGCCGAGCAGTTCGCGGCACTGGCGAATTCGCGCACCGGCAGCGATTGGCTGGTTTCGGCGGGCGCCTACTGGGCGGCCAGGGCCTATCTGGTCGACCGCCAGCCCGACAAGGTTGTGTCGATGCTGCAACTGGCAGCCGAGCATCCGATGACCTTCTATGGCGTGCTGGGCCAGGAAGCCCTTGCGCTTGAACACGCGATCGACTGGCAGGTTCCTGGCGCCAGCCCCGACGCGGCCCGCCAGATCCTGAATATCCCGGCGGCGCGGCGCGGACTGGCGCTGATGCAGATCGGCAAGGAACGGCAGGGTCTCAGCGAACTCAAGCGGGTTTTCTCGCGCATGCCGCCCGATATGCTGCAGACCCTGATGGCCTTTGTCGACAACGAACAGATCGCGGCGTTGTCCTATCAGGTCGGCCATGCGATCAAAAATCGCGACGGGCATCGGCACAATGCGGCGCTGTTCCCCCTGCCGGGATGGGAGCCGAACGGCGGCTTCCAGGTGGACCGCGCGCTGATCTTCGCGCTGATGCGCCAGGAATCCAATTTCAAGACCGAGGCCAAGAGCCACGCCGGCGCGCGCGGACTGATGCAGCTGATGCCGGGAACGGCGGGCTTCATCTCGGGCAAGCGCTATCGCGGCTGGCGGCGCGATAAGCTGTACGATCCGGAACTGAACGTTACGCTGGGCCAGAAATATATCCGCCATCTGCTGAATACGCCGGGGATCGACCAGAACCTGTTCATGGCCGTGGCGGCCTATAACGGTGGGCCGGGAAATCTGAGGAAATGGATGCGCGGCGTGGATTTCCGCAACGACCCGCTGCTGTTTATCGAGAGCATCCCCAATCGCGAAACCCGCGGCTATGTCGAAAAGGTGCTGACCAATTACTGGATATATCGCGACCGCCTGGGCCAGCCGCGCCCGTCGCTGCGCGATGTTGTCGCCGGCGACTGGCCGGTCTACACTGCGCATGACCCGCTGAACCGGCAGGTCGTTGCGTTCAACAGGACCACCAGCGAGAACTGACGTGCAAATCGAAGGCGACCGCGACTTTCTACCCGTTAACATCGCGGTAATGACGGTTTCGGACACGAGGACAGAAGCCGACGACCGCTCCGGCAGCACCCTGATCGAGCGGCTGGAAGGAGCCGGCCACAAGCTGGCCGCCCGCGCCATCGTGCGCGACGAGGCCGACCTTATCGCCGCCCGGATGCAGGACTGGATAGACGACCCCGAGATCGACGTTATCATTTCGACCGGCGGCACCGGGGTAACCGGCCGCGATGTCACGCCGGAAGCGCTCAACCGTGTCGCGGAAAAGGAAATCCCCGGTTTCGGCGAGCTATTTCGCTGGATCAGCTATCAGAAGATCAAGACCTCCACCATCCAGAGCCGCGCCATGGGCGCCGTAGCCAGGGGCACCTACATCTTCGCCCTGCCCGGCTCCACCGGCGCATGCAAGGACGCCTGGGACGAGATCCTGGTCCACCAGCTCGACGCGCGCACCACGCCCTGCAATTTCGTCGAACTGATGCCGCGGCTGCAAGAGACGTAGGGCGCGGCGATGAGGGTCGCGCGCGCATATTTCTGTTTGCATTCGGGGTGGAAGGCGCGAGCGATCCTGTTTATGGCCTTGGCGTGCCTAACCGCCCCGGCGCTCGCAGAGTCCTGGGAGGACTTTATCGAGCAGGGCCGAACCGCATACACCGAAGAACGGTACGGCGACGCAAGGGCGCTGTTCGAAAAAGCCATTTCGCAAGCGCAGGCGGAAAATCCGGACAGCCTCGATGCCGCCGAAGCCCTTAAACATCTGGCCATGTTCCACATCGCGCGAGGTAACTACGAGGGGAGCATACCGATATACGACCGCATCGTCGCGATTAACGGGAAGGTCCATGGCCTGGAAAGCCTTAAGTTCGCGGTGGAACTGAATGACCAGGCCAATCGATACCGTGTCGTTGGGCGTTACCGCGATTCGGAGAAGTATCTGCTCCAAGCGATCAGTCTCGACGAAGATCAGGGCGCGAACGGGCGATACGCACTGGCCGTGGCGCTTAACAACCTGGGAAAACAGTATACGGATGAAGGGCGATATGGGGAGGCGCTGAGGGTGATGGAACGCAGCGTCGCCCTGAAGGAATCCCTGTATGAGCCAGACAAGCCGACGATCGCCCTTGGCCTCGTCAACCTTTCCTACCCGCTCATGTATACTGGCCACGCCGAGGAAGCCGAAACTGCCCTGGCACGCGCCATTGAGATCGACGAGGCTCATTACGGCAAAGACCACAACGAGACCTTGACGGATCAAATAGCACTCGCGCGACTGCGGATGCTGCAGGGGCGCCTGGAAGAGGCGGAAACGCTTCTTGTCCAGGTCCTGGACCTGCAGAGCAGGAATTTCGGTTCGGACAGCGAAGAGGCCGCTATCGCGCTTACCCACATCGGAAAGATGCTCATCGCTCAGGAAAGATTCGCTGACGCGGCGGAGCATTCCCGTTACGCGCTGGATATCCGGCAGGGGATTTTCGGAAATTTCCATCCCCATGTGGCCGAAACCGAGCACGACCTCGCTGTTGCGCTGGAGCGCCAGGAGCAGAACGACGAAGCCGAATCCCTGTTCATGAGAGCGTTGGACACGCGCATGAAATCGCTGGGCCCGGGCAATCCGCTGGCCATGGAAACGGCGGCGGCCTATGCGGCACTTCTCCGAAAAACGGACCGTCCCGATGAAGCCCGGGAAGTCGAAGCCCGGGCCGCCGGAAAATGATTCTCGCCCGGCCCGGCCCGGCATTGTGCCGGACAGCCGGAGTTCTGCTGCTGTGCCTGACTGTCTGGTCGCATGCCCAGGCCCAAACCGACCCCTGGGAGATGGCAACGCAGGCTGGCGTGGCGGCGTTCGGGAAGGGTGAGCTTGCAGCGGCTGAAGGGCATTTCGGACAAGCGCTGGAACTGTCGGAATCCTTCACCGCAGACGATCCCCGAAAAGCCGTGGGCAACAGCAATATGGGCGTGCTGGCCTACGAGCTGGGCGCCTTCGCCGAAGCGGAAAAATTCCATGGGCTGGCGCTGGAACAGCGCTTGACGCTGTATGGCGGGATGCATCCGGCGGTCGCCGAATCCCTGTCGCTGCTGGGGCTGGCGATCCGCGAGCAGAGCCGGTTCGCCGAGGCCGCCATGGCGTTCAGCGATGCGTTGGCCATCACCAGAGCGCTTTCCAAACCAGACAATCCGGAGATCGCGATCGGCCATTTCCGGCTGGCCGGCGCGCTGATGATGCTGGGCGGGCTGGGCGAGGCCGAGCCGCATTACCGGGAGAGCCTGTACCTCCGGCGCGCGACGCGGCCCGGCGCCGATGCGGAAGTTGCGAACAGCATCCACATGCTGGCCTGGGTGCTGCGCGAGCAGGGCAAGCTGGAGGAGGCCGAGGCGCTGTTTCGCGAGGCGATCGCGATGCGCGAAGAGCTGTTCGGCCCGGACCATCCCGGTATCGCGTCGGGCTATAACAATCTGGCGAAAATCCGCCAGGCCCAGGGCCGGCATGACGAATCGGAAACCCTGTTTGTGCAAGCGCTGGCGCGGGCCGAAAAGACGCTGGGGCCCGACGACCCCGACCTTGCCCAGGTGCTGCGGGATTATGCGTCGCTGTTGGTTAAGATAGGGCGAAAAGACGAGGCAGCGAAACTGGAGGCGCGCGCCAGGGCCATCACGGGCGGCTGACCTTTTCGCGTCGGCCACGCCGGAAAATTCCACCCGGACTATCGCGCATTAGCAATTCGGAAATCTTTCCGTGGCTAATAACGTGCGATATGGAAACGACTGCATTGAAATACGTGGCCGGAGTCCGGTCACATCGTGTGACCGGGACAAAGGCCGCCGGTCGGCGCTCCACGGTCTTTGGGCCGACGCGATGGATCGCCCTGGCGCTCGTCCTCTTCGCCCTGTGGCCCGGGGCGGCGACGGCCTGGTGGCATGATTGGAAGTCCGAGATCCAGGCCGGGAGCAAGGCCTTTGGGCAGGCCGACTATGGCAAGGCCGGAAAACATTTTCTGGCGGCGCTGAAAGCGGCGGAAGAGGACTTCGATGAGGACGACGAGCGTCTCGCCACGACCTTGAACAACCTTGGACTGGTCTATCTCGAACTGGCCCGCTACGACGAGGCGGAGCCTGTCATCCAACGCGCGATCAAGATTTACGAAGCCGCGTTAGGGCCGGATAATCCTCAAGTGGCGGCCGTCACGGGCAATCTGGGCTTGCTGTACAAATTGCAGGGACGGTACGCGGAAGCAGAGCCGCTGTACCGGCGCGCGCTGAAGATCGACGAAAGCACGCTGGGGCCGGACCATCCGGGCGTCGCCACCGATTTGAACAATCTGGCGATGCTGTACAACAGACTGGAACGGGACCGCGACGCCGAACCGCTGTTGCTGCGCGCCATCAAGATCCAGGAGGCGGCGCTGGGCGTGAAGGATCCGGAACTGGCGACGACCCTGAGCAACCTCGGCATGATCTACCGCATCGAGGGCCGCTACGATGACGCCGATCCGCTGTACCGGCGCGCCTTGGAGATCGACGAAGCCGCACTCGGCCACGACCACCCGAATGTGGCGCTACGGCTCAACAATCTCGGGGCCCTCCGCTATTTCCAGGGCCGTTATCCAGAGGCCGAACAGTTCTATCGCCGGGCGCTGGCGATCAACGAGGCCGTATTCGGGCTCAACCATCCGTCAGTCGCGAACAGCCTCGACAATCTGGCCTTTTTGTTGAGCGAGACCGGGCGCACCGACGAGGCGGCGGCGCTGGAGGCGCGCGCCAAGGCCATCACGGGCGAATGACCCGATCGCGCCAGCGGCGCCAGCTTTCCGCGCCGTCGACATCTTCCAGCATATCCACCAGCGCATGGCGGCGGTCGGCGGGCAGGTTGGCGATCGTGTCGGCCAGCGCATGTTCGCTTGACCAGCGCACATTTCGAAACAGCCCGCGCAGCAGGCCCCTGTCCCGCACACCGATCAGCCAATAGCCGCCGTCGCGCGCCGGACCGAACACCGCATCGGCCGCGCCGAGCGCCCGGAAGGCGCGGGCGATGTTGTCTGCCGTTATGCCCGGAATGTCGCTGCCGACCAGGATGGCGGGGCCCGGCGGCGCGGCGTCGAGCGCATTGGCCATGCGCGCGCCCAGATCATGGCCCTGCTGGGTCATGCGCGGCGGATGCATGGGCCAGCGCCAGGCCTCCGGCGTGACCGCCAGCATGGTCCGCCAGCGCCGGTCGCGGCCCAGACGACGGATCAGCGATTCGGTATTGATGCGATGGAAGCGTAGCGCCGCGCGCCGGCCGATCCCGGCGGCCAGCCGCCGCTTGACCCCGCCCAGCCGGGGCGCGCGGGCGAAGACGATCAGCGTGCCCTTCACCGGTAATAGACCCGCATGATGCGTTTGAGCGGCACGCCGAGAAACCAGAGCAACAGACAGAATTGGTTGCGCACTGGACGGAGCCAGAACCCGTCGCGCCGGTAGCGTTCGGCGGAGGTGACGGCGGTCGCCGCCAGCATTCGCAGCCGGCCGTGACCGATGCGGCGGACGAGATCGACATCCTCCATCAGCGCCAGCGGCCGGAAGCCACCGAGCCGGCGGTAGAACCCGCGCGAAATCAAGAGCCCCTGGTCGCCGTATGGCAGGCCGAGAATACGGGCCCGCAAATTGGTCAGCCACTGAACCCGCCGCGCGGCCAAGCGGCCATCGTCCAGCGCGAAACGGAAATAACCGGCGCGGCGCAAATTGTCCTCGCCGCCGGTAAAGTCCCGCACGGCCTTGTCCCAGCCTGGCTGCAGCACGGTATCGGCATGCAGGAACAACAGCCACTCGCCGCGCGCCGCCTCAGCCCCGGCGGCAAGCTGCATGCCGCGCCCCTTTTCCGCCTGCACGAAACGCGCCCCGGCCGCTTCGGCAATCCCCGCCGTCTCGTCCACCGACCCGCCATCCGCGACGATAACCTCGTGGATCAGATCCAGCACGGCAAATTCCGCCAGCGGCGGCAGGCTGCGATGCAACGCGGCGGCGGCGTTCAGGGTAGGGATGATGATACTGACATTGGCCATGACGCCGCTGTTTAGCACGATGACAGTTGCCAGCCCAAGAGAGGCGGAATCCGCAGCCCGCCCGCAGCCCACCAAAAATTGACCTTCCCAAACTTGCCCTTGGTATGTTGGCGGCCCTATCTATTCGCTACCCTTCTCCAATGGCTGGACCGATGACCCCGGAAGACCTCGACAACCTGCATGCCGCGTTGATCGCGCGCCCCGGCTTCGAGATGGTTCCGCGCGATGCGCTGGAACCGATGAAGCAAAAAGGATTGGCGCATGACCATGTGATTATCCGCAATACCGGCGCGCTGCTGCGGGTGCCGCGCCAGAGCCAGTTCGCCCTGGCCGCGCGCGAGAACCTGGACTACCAGCTTGCCGGTTTCGCACGCTGCGCCGCGGGCGGCCATGCGCCGCGCCCCCATGGCGCGTGTCCACCGAGCGAAGCCCTGCCCATGGGCGCCGTGATCGTCGATTATATCGAGGGCCGCCCGGCACGACTGCCCGCCGACCTGCCGGCGCTGGCGGAGTGCCTGGCCTCGGTCCATAACCTGCCCGTCCCGGACCCCGAGCACCGCCCGCCGCTGGCCAACCATGCCAACCCGGTGGCGGGCGCCTTGAATTTTATCGAGGAACAGGCCGTTTTCCTGGAAGAGGGCTGCGAAGACCGGGACGCAAGGCGCATGATCGAGGAAGAGGTGGAGTGGGCCCGCCTGTTCGTCGGGGAAAGCTTCGGCAAGCCGCAGCCGGTCACCTTGGTCGCCACGGACACCCATCCCGGCAATTACGTGGTTCGCGACGACGGTCGTGCCTTCATCGTCGATCTGGAAAAGGCGCTCTACGGCGCGCCGGCCATCGATCTGGCCCATTGCACGCTCTATACCTCGACCACCTGGGACGTGGACTCGGGCGTCGAGATCGCACCCGCCGACGTGGCCGATTTCTACCGCCACTATCTGGCCTCCGTCCCGGCTGCATTGGCGCAGCAGTTGCAGCCCTGGCTGATGCCCTTGCGCCGCATGACCTGGCTGCGCTCCACTACTTGGTCGGCGAAGTGGCGGGTCGAGTCGCGCAAGCAGCGCGTCGAGGCCAAGCATTCCGCCGCCGCGACCGAGGACTGGTCGGCCGAAAACCGCGATGCCGCCCTCGTCGCTCATGTCGAGGCCCGCACCCGCGACTATCTGACCGCCGCCACGGTCGAGCGCATCCGCGCCGAGTGGCGGGATCCCGGCGGATTGGCGGCGATGTTGCCGGGTTGAGGCGCACCGCCGGAACCGAAAAACCTTGCTTCACCCCCATGCGCCAGGGTTTTCCGCAGGTTACACGAGGGTCAGTAGCTAACTTCTGAGGCGCCGGTGTTTTCTCCTGATGGGTCCGTGGCAATCCGGCCCCGTCGTTGCATTTCCGACTCGATCCGCGCGGCAAGGCCCTTGCTGACCCCGGTCATCGGCAGTCGAACCTCGGGGCTGTCGATCAGTCCGGCGCGCCACAGCCAGTGTTTGATTGGGGCCGGGCTAGGCTCGGCGAAAAGCAGCCGCGGCACGTCAACCAGTTCATCCCACAAAGGCAGCGCCGCTTGCCAGTCGCCGGCTCGCAGCCTGTCGCGAATTTGCGCAAAGGCCTGCGTCTCGACATGCGCAGACGCCAGGATACCGCCATCGGCGCCTTGGGTCAGCGCGCCGTAAAAAAGCGCGTCCTCGCCCGTGAGCACCGCGAATTCCTCCGGTCGGCCGCGCAACAGGTCGAAGGATTGCGCCTGATCGACACAACAGTCTTTGACACCGACGATATTGGGAAATTCGGCCAGGCGCAGCAGCGTGTCGTTGGCAAGGTTGACGCCGGTACGATAGGGGATGTTGTAGATGATGATTGGCTTGTCCGTATGCTCGGCGAGCGCTGCGAAATGGCGATACAGCCCCTCCTGCGAAGGCCGGGAGTAATATGGGCAGGCGACGAGATATCCATCGATCGGCCAGCCGCCGGTACGCTCCAGCGACTTTATAAGCTTGCGTGTGTCACTGCCGGACAAGCTGAGATAGCTCACCGGCCCGCCGTCCAGTTCGGCGGCGACGATGGCGGTGAGTTGCTCGGTTTCGGACTCATCGAGGGTGAGCCCTTCGCCGGTGGTTGCGGCCAGAATCAATCCGTCGACCGGCTCACTGGCGTAATGCCGGACGAGTCTCTTTAGCGAGATTTCATCCAGACAACCGTCCTTGAACGGCGTGATAAGCGGAAGCCAGAGTCCCTCAAGGCGCTGTGTATGCTGTTCCAACTGTCATTCTCCTCTGTCGTTGTGGCGCCGGAGGAGAGGAGGTCATAAAAAAACCCCGACCAACCGGCGGGGTTCTTCGATCTCTTAATGTGCTATCCGCTCAACGCACACGAAATCCCTCGATCCCCGGAATGAGGAACGGTTTGGATTTCAGGACGGCTTTGCGTAGCTGAAGCATGCCGGCATGTTGGGATATTTCGAGTGGCATTATCAACGGGCTTCACAAATGTCCCCTGCCGCGTAGCCAGACTTGAGTGTTCTGGTATTGTTCTCTATGCTGGGCGCATGGATGATGCGCTGGCGGACAGGGCGCGCAAGGGGCGCGGGGCGGTTGGCAACCCGACCGGGCGGTTCGAGCCGGAGGTTCGGGTCGCGACCGACGATGGCTGGGGGCTGGGCGACGATGAATTGGCGCCGTTGCGCACGACGCTGGGTGTCGATAG
>DAOVHN010000217.1 GCA_030671915.1 Pseudomonadota bacterium | reverse complement strand
TCCAGCAGGTCGCGGGTCTGGTAGCACACGCTTTCCAGCGCCGCCCTGGCGAGTTCCCTGGGTCCGGTGGCGCGGGTCAGCCCGTAAATCGCGCCGCGGCACTCCGCGTCCCAATAGGGCGCGCCCAGACCAACGAAGGCGGGGACCAGATAGACATCCTGGTTGGCATCGGCGGCATCCGCCAGTGCGCCGGATTCAGCCGCGTCCTTGATAATGCCGAGCCCGTCGCGCAGCCATTGCACCGCCGCCCCCGCAATGAAGATCGAGCCTTCCAGGGCATAGGTCGGTTTCCCGTCCAGCTGATAGGCGATCGTGGTCAGCAAACGGTTGGTCGAGCGCACGGCCGCGTCCCCGGTGTTCAACAGGGCGAAGCAGCCGGTGCCGTAAGTGGATTTCATCATGCCGGGGCTGAAGCAGGCCTGCCCGACGGTCGCGGCCTGCTGGTCGCCCGCGATGCCGGCGATGCGGATCGGCGCGCCGAAAATATCGGCCTGCGTTTCGCCGAAATCGGCGGCGCTATCCCTTACCTCGGGCAGGATCCCGGCCGGCACGCGCAACAGCTCCAGCAATTCCTCGCTCCAACGCCCTTCGTGGATATCGTAGAGCAGCGTGCGGCTGGCGTTGGTGGCGTCGGTAGCGTGCACGGTCCCGCCGGTCAGGCGCCACAGCAGGAAGCTGTCCACGGTGCCGAAGGCCAGCCGCCCGGCCGCCGCCGCCTCGCGCGCGCCATCGACATTGTCGAGAATCCAGGCGACTTTCGTGCCGGAAAAATAAGGGTCCAGCAGCAGGCCGGTTTTGGCTGAAACGCCCTCTTCCTCGCCGTTTACCTTCAGGCCAGCACAGATTTCGGCAGTGCGCCTGTCCTGCCAGACGATGGCGCGGTGGATCGCCTTGCCGGTCTCTCTGTCCCAGACGATCGTGGTTTCGCGCTGGTTGGTGATGCCGATCGCGGTGATGTCCTTCGCTTCCACGCCGGCCTTCGCCATAGCTCCGCGGCAGGTCGCCAGGGTCGTGTCCCAGATATCCTCGGGCTCGTGCTCGACCCAGCCCGACCTGGGAAAATGCTGCTCGAATTCCTGCTGGTCAACCGCGGCGATGCGGTAATCACGGTCGAACAGGATGGCGCGCGACGATGTGGTTCCCTGATCGATGGCAAGGACATAGCCGGACATCGCAATCTCCCTTACTATACCAAGGCGGCCGAACCGGTCACCACCGCCCGGTTATCCTCCAGCCACTGCTCCAGGCGACCGGCTTCCTCGGCGGTCAGCCTAAGGCCCAGCTTCGTGCGGCGCCATAGAATATCATCCGCCGTCATGGCCCATTCGGCGCGCACAAGATATTCCACCTCGCGCTGATAGAGGTCGGCGCCGAAATGGATGCCCGGATCGGCCTCCAGAATGGCGGCGGCGTTCGTGCCATGCGCGCGCGCCAGCCGCCGCACCAGCGCGGGGTCGGTATCGGGATGGGCGCGGGCCAGCCCGGCGGCCAGTTCCTCGAACCCGTCGATGGCGAACTCCCCACCCGGAAGGGCCGCGCCGCGGGTCCAGGGTGCGCCGGCATCCCGCAAATGGCTTTCCAGTTTTGCCAGCGCGTCCTCGGCCAGGCGGCGGTAGGTCGTGATCTTGCCGCCGAAAATATTCAAGAGCGGCGGTTCGCCGTTCCCGGCTTCAAGTTCCAGAACATAGTCCCGGGTCGCCTCCTGCGCCGCGCTGCTCCCGTCGTCATAAAGCGGGCGCACGCCGGAATAGGTCCAGACGACCTGAGCCGGCTCGATCGGCGCGGAAAAATACTCGCTGGCGGCGCGGCAAAGATAGGCGATCTCGTCCTGGCTCGCGGCGGCATCCGCCGGATCCCCCTGGTAATCGACGTCCGTGGTGCCGATCAGCGTAAAATTATGCTCGTAGGGAATAGCGAAGATTATGCGCTGGTCCGGATTCTGGAAGATATAGGCGCGGTCATGATCGAACATGCGCGGAACGACGATATGGCTGCCCTTGACCAGGCGGGTCTTCGATCGCGCATCCGCCCCGATACGCCGCAAAATCACGTCGGAAATCCAGGGCCCCGCCGCGTTGATCAGCGTGCGCGCGGTAACGGTTTCGCGCCGGCCGGTCCCGCGGTCCTCGACCTCGACGACCCAATGGTCGCCCTGCCGGTTGGCCTGCAGAACCTCGGTCCGAACCCTGATATCCGCGCCGCGCCGCGCCGCGTCCATGGCATTGAGCACGACAAGCCGCGCGTCCTCGACCCAGCAATCGGAATATTCGAACCCTTTCACCAGGCCTGGTTTGAGCGGCTCGCCGGCAGGATCGTGGCGCAGATCCACCGAACGGCATGGCGGCAGGAGCTTCCGCCCCCCCAAATGATCGTAGAGAAACAGACCGAGCCTTATCAGCCAGGCCGGACGCAAACCCTTCTGGTGGGGCAGCACGAAACGCAGCGGCCATATGATGTGGGGCGCCATGGAGAGCAGCACTTCGCGCTCGATCAGCGAATCCCGCACGAGGCGGAACTCGTAATGTTCAAGATAACACAGCCCGCCGTGGATCAGTTTGGTCGAAGCCGACGATGTGCCGCTCGCCAGATCGTCTTTTTCCAACAGCAGTACGCTCAACCCTCGCCCGGCGGCATCCCGCGCGATCCCGCAACCATTGACGCCACCACCGATGATGGCGATGTCATATAGCTGGCCGCTCACATTACTCTCCGGCTGCATCGCGTATCAGGCTAGATTCATTCGAAAACAAAACGAAACTAATCGAAAACGATCGAACGTCAATCGAAAACTCAATGTGGGTCTGCAATTTCGATCTGAACGTCGTTCTCGCGGCAGATACGGGCGAGCTCTTCCGGCGGCTGGCTGTCCGTGACGAAGCTTTCCATCTGGGAGATATGGCCAATTCTTACCGGCGCGGTACGTTCATACTTCATACCGTCGGCAACCAGGATGGTATGGCGCGAGTTTTCGATGATCGCCTGGGCCACTTTCACTTCGCGATAATCATAATCCAGAAGAGAGCCATCCTCGTCGATCGCGGACGTGCCGATCACCGCAAAATCGACCTTGAACTGGCGGATGAAGTCCACCGCCGCCTCGCCAACCACGCCGCCATCGGCGCGCCTGACGATACCGCCGGCCACAATTACGTCGATTTCGGGGTTTCGCGACAGGATGTTGACGACATTGATGTTGTTGGTGATCGCAAGAATGCCGTGCTTGCCTTGCAGCGCCATGGCGACCTGCTCGGTCGTTGTGCCGATGTTGATCAGCAGCGAGCAGTTATCCGGGACCAGCGAGGCCGCCTTGACGCCGATCCTGTGCTTTTCCTCCACCGCCAGTTCCCGGCGCGCCTCGTAGCCGAAATTCGCGACGCCCGACGACAGGACGGCGCCGCCATGCACGCGCTGCAAAAAGCCGCGGTCGCATAAGTCGTTGAGATCCTTTCGGATCGTTTGCGGCGTGACGTCGAAACGCTCCGCGAGAGTATCGACCAGGATGCGCCGCGATTTTCTGGCCATGTCCATGATGTCGGACTGACGCGGCGCCAAAGGTTCCCTCATAACTCTCCCCCAATCCTCCTTATCCCCGACAAGGATTAGCCCAGGAAATCGAAGATGACCAGTTAAAGAGAGTTGTCACATGTTTTCGATTGACCTTCATTTTTTTTCATATGATAGTTTGCAAGGCTTCAAACAACGGGAGACATTCCAATGAAGACGAGACTGATGGCCGCGGCAGCAGCAGCGGCGCTGTTGTCGTTTGCGAGCACTGGCTTCGCCGGTACGGAGGAGGCCAAGAAGTGGGTCGATTCCGAATTCCAGCCTTCCACCCTCTCCAAGGCCGACCAGATCAAGGAGATGGAGTGGTTCGTCAAGGCGGCCGAACCCTTCAAGGGCATGGAAATCAACGTTCTGTCGGAGACCATTCCGACGCACGAATATGAATCCAAAACACTGACCAAGGCGTTCGAGGAGATCACCGGGATCAAGGTCAACCATCAGCTGCTCGGCGAGGGCGAAGTCGTCCAGGCCGTGCAGACGCAGATGCAGACCAACCGTAACCTGTACGACGCCTATATCAACGACTCCGACCTGATCGGCACCCATTCGCGCCTGCAGTTGGCGGTCAACCTGACCGACTGGATGGCCGGCGAGGGCAAGGATGTCACCCTGCCGACGCTGGACCTCGACGATTTCATGGGCATATCGTTCACCACCGGCCCGGACGGAAAGCTCTACCAGCTTCCCGACCAGCAGTTCGCGAACCTCTACTGGTTCCGCTATGACTGGTTCCAACGGCCGGACCTGAAGAAGCAGTTCAAGGCCCGGTACGGTTACGAGCTGGGCGTCCCCGTGAACTGGTCGGCCTATGAGGACATCGCCGAATTCTTCTCGGTCCATGTGAAGGAAATCGACGGCGTTCGCATCTATGGCCACATGGATTACGGCAAGCGCGCGCCCGATCTGGGCTGGCGCATGACCGACGCCTGGCTGTCCATGGCCGGCGCCGGCAGCATGGGCCTTCCGAACGGCGTCCCCGTCGACGAATGGGGCATCCGCATGGAAAAAGGCTCCTGCAATCCGGTTGGCGCCTCGGTAACGCGCGGTGGTGCGGCAAACGCCCCGGCAGCCGTCTACGCCATCCGCAAATGGGACGAATGGCTGCGCAAATACGCCCCTCCGGGCGCCGCCAGCTATGACTTCTATCAGTCGCTGCCGGCCCTTTCCACGGGCAATGTCGCGCAGCAAATCTTCTGGTACACCGCCTTCACCTCATCGATGGTGGCCCCGAAGAGTTCCGGCAACAACACGGTCGATGACGCCGGCAAGCCGCTGTGGCGCATGGCCCCGTCGCCGCACGGCCCCTATTGGGAAGACGGCCAGAAGCTGGGTTATCAGGACGCCGGTTCCTGGACCCTGTTCAAATCGACCCCGGTCGATCGCCGCAAGGCGGCCTGGCTCTATGCCCAGTTCACGGTGTCCAAGACCGTTTCGCTGAAGAAGACCCATGTCGGCCTGACGCCAATCCGCGACAGCGACATCCGTCACGAATCCTTCACCGAGCGGGCGCCTAACCTTGGTGGCCTGGTGGAGTTCTATCGCTCGCCGGATCGCGTGCGCTGGTCGCCCACGGGCATCAACGTTCCCGATTATCCCAAGCTGGCCCAGATCTGGTGGCAGCAGATCGGTGACGTGAACTCGGGCGCCTTCACACCCCAGCAGGCAATGGACCGTCTCGCGACCGAAATGGATCTGGTC
>DAOVHN010000593.1 GCA_030671915.1 Pseudomonadota bacterium | reverse complement strand
CGGATTTCATAAAGGCGATTGACGATGCCGTCAGGCGTGTGAACGCCAAACTGACTGCGCCGGAACGGGTGCGCCGATTTGTGCTTGCGGCCGATGGCTTCACAATCGATAACGAAATGTTGACGCCGAGTCTGAAAATCCGCCGACATGTCATAAAAGAAAAATACGGCGAAACCATCGACGCGTTGTATGGAGGATGAAGCAACGTCGCCGGGAACGGTAACCGGTTAACTGCTGGGAGAAAGGAGGAACCGCATCATGCTGACGGCCCGTTGCCTTGCACCGGCCTTCGGGGTTGCCGCGCTGCTGGCGCTGACCGGTTGCGACCTGGACATCCCGCTTTTCTATGAAGATCCGACTACACTCAGCGAGGACCGCAGCGAGGAGGCGCAGCAACTGGATGACCGCATCCGCGGCGATATCCTGTCAGCCTTCGTCGAGCAGGAGGTCGGCACGCTGAAAAACGTGACGGTCGATGTCTACGAGGAGAACGTGCTGCTGACCGGCACCGTTACCGGCCCGGAAGCCAGGGATACCGCCGGCACCGTCGCGGCGTCAGCGGAAGGCGTAGGCGACATTATCAACGAAATCCAGGTCATGAAGGATTCCAGCCTGCGGGACAAAGCCGAGGATTTGTCGATCGGAAACAGGCTGAAGGCCCGCCTCAGGGAATCGACCAAGATCAATTCCTTCAATTTGCGATGGAGCGTCGTAGACAGGGTCGTCTATATCTTCGGGCGCGCGAAAAGCCAGAGAGAGCGCGACAAGGCGCTGGAAATCGTGCGTTCGGTAAGGGGCGTCAGGGACGTTGTCGACCATATCGCGGTGCGACCGCCCGATGGGACGCAAAGCTGGCTCAATAACCTGCTCTGAGAGCTTGGCAAGGATCGTTCGCGCCAGGCGCCGCCGCGGCAACAATCGAAACCGCGCCAACCGGTCCCCGCCGCTCCTGTTGCTAAAATCAGCCTTCATGGCGAGACCGATTGAAATTGGCGGTGCAAGCTGTACCCTCTTGTATAAGAAATAATATCTCGGAAACTGGAAGTGCTGAAAGAGGGTTTGCGGAAATGCCGCTGAAGCAGGTAACGCTCGACGACAAATATGTGATGGAGTCCGGCCGGGTCTATCTGACCGGCACCCAGGCGCTGGTCCGCCTGCCGATGCTGCAGCGCCAGCGCGATGCGGCGGCCGGGCTGAACACCGCCTGCTTCATTTCCGGTTATCGCGGTTCGCCGCTGGGCGGGCTGGATACCGCCATGTGGCGCGCCCAGAAATTTCTGGAACGGAACAATATCCATTTCCGGGCCGGCGTGAACGAGGACATGGCGGCGACCGCCATCTGGGGCAGCCAGCAGGTCGGCCTGTTCCCCGGCGCGAAGTATGACGGCGTGTTCTCCATGTGGTACGGCAAGGGCCCGGGCGTGGACCGGTCGGGCGATGCGCTGAAACATGCCAACAACGCCGGCACCGCGCCTTATGGCGGCGTCCTGGCGGTGGCCGGCGACGACCATACCTGCCGCTCCTCGACCCTGCCGCACCAGTCCGACCATGCCTTCGCCGACGCCAGCATGCCGGTGTTGAACCCGGCGGGCGTGCAGGACGTCATCGATCTCGGCCTCTTCGGCTTTGCGATGTCGCGCTATTCCGGATGCTGGGTGGGATTCAAGACGGTGGCCGAGACGGTCGAGACCTCGGCATCGGTGGAAATCGACCCGCTGCGGCTGGAAATTGCCATGCCAACGGGTTTCGAAATGCCGGATGGCGGGCTGAATATCCGCTGGCCCGATCCGCCCAACGCCCAGGAATACCGGCTGCATCGCTACAAGCTGTATGCCGCGATCGCCTTCGCGCGGGCCAACAGGCTGGACCGGGTGACGATCGCCGCGCCGACGCCCCGATTCGGCATTGTAACCACCGGAAAATCCTATCTCGACGTGCGCCAGGCGCTGGACGATCTGGGCATCGACGAGGCCTATGCGGCGGAGATCGGCCTGACTGTCTACAAGGTCGCCATGGCTTGGCCACTGGAGCCGGAAGGTGCGCGCGCCTTCGCCGAGGGGCTGGAGGAAATCCTCGTCGTTGAGGAAAAACGCGCGGTGATCGAGAATCAAATGAAGGAGCAGCTGTATAACTGGGAAGCCGCCAAACGCCCGCGCATCGTCGGCAAGTTCGACGAGGATAGCGAATGGATACTGCCATCGGCCGGCGCGCTGACCCCGGCGCGGATTGCGCGCGTCATCGCCAAACGCATCG
>DAOVHN010000336.1 GCA_030671915.1 Pseudomonadota bacterium | reverse complement strand
GACCTGTTCGACGCGAACCCCAAGCTCCCCGGCGATCCGCCCCTCGATACCCGTAATGCTCAACGCGATTCCTCTCGGTCCATGTGGGTGAACCGGATAGCCGATGGGCGGTGGCAGGGCAAGGGTGTCGGGTGCGGGATTGGAGGTATTATCCCATGCAAAGACGTTTTTCGCGGGTTTCGCGGGGGGGCGCGGTCGGCTCTCCCACACCCGGCCGCGAATGGGGCTTGACCTTCCCGCCGGGGGAATCGCCATGTTCGGGGCTGACCGACCAGACAAGGACGATTGGCGCCATGAGCATACAGAACGGGACAGACCCGGCGAGAAAATCCGACGCGACCCTGCCGCGCGATATTCTTTATGCGTTGCGATATTACCTGGGCGGGCGGCGCGTGCTGGTTCCGGCCGCCATTGCGATCGTCGGCGGCGGGGTACTGCTGAACTGGAACTGGCTGGTGGCCGTGGGCATGGCGCCGCTTCTGCTGGGCCTGCTGCCCTGCGCCGCCATGTGCGCGCTGGGGATGTGCATGAACCACGGCAAGGGCAAAGGCGGCCAAGATGCGACCGGCGGCCATTGCTGCGGCGGCCTGGACGACGACCCCGACCCGGACGACACCCGCAGCCCCTGAGGCAGATCGCGGAAGGCCTGACTGACGGTGCGGGCGGGGGCAACGGATATTGCGGCGCGACCTCGTCCTTCGAGACGGGCCTTCGGCCCTCCTCAGGATGAGGGCACAAGCGTTGGAGCCTTATCCTGAGGAGCCCCACAGGGGCGTCTCGAAGGACGAGGTCGCGCGTTGCTTAAACCACATCGAATGCCACTCTACCGCCTGAATTCGGCCGGGTCGATGCCGTGGCGGGAAAGCCGGCGGTAGAAAGTGGCGCGGGAAATGCCGAGCCGGCGGGCCGCTTCGGTGGCGTGGCCGCCGGTTGCGGTCAGCGCCGCGCGGAGGCAATCCGCGTCGTCCCGGCCGGCGGGTTCGGACGGGCCCAGCCCGGACGGCAGATGTTCGGGCTCGATCGGGCCGCCGCCCGACACGGCGGCCGCGTAGGTCAGGACATTGGTGAGCTCGCGCATGTTTCCGGGCCAGTCATGGGCCATGAGGATATGTGTCGCCTCGCCGGACAGGGTGCAAATCAATCCCCGTTCACCGGTGACCCGCGCGAGGCATGTCTCGATCAGCGCCGCGCGGTCGTGCCGGTCGCGCAGCGGCGGCAGGCGGAAGGTCGCCGCGTTCAGGCGATACAGCAGGTCGGCGCGGAACCGCCCGGCCTCGACCTCTTCTGCGAGGTCCTGATGGGTGGCGCAGACGATCTGGATATCCACGCCCACCGGTTCGCCGTCGCCCAGCGGGGTTACCTCGCCCTCGGCAAGCACGCGCAACAGCCGGGTCTGCGAGGCCAGCGGCATGTCGCCGATCTCGTCGAGAAACAGCACGCCGCCATCGGCGGCCAGGACCTTGCCGCGCGCGCCCTTCGGGTTGGCGCCGGTGAAGGCGCCGGGGCGGTAGCCGAACAGCTCCGCCTCGATCAGGCTTTCGGGCAGGGCGGCGCAATTGACGGCGACGAAGGGCCTGGCCGCACGCGGCCCCTCGCGGTGGAAGGCGCGGGCGAAGGCCTCCTTGCCGGTGCCGGTCTCGCCGGTGAACAGGATCGGCAATCCGCTATGGGTGAGACGCCGCAGCACGCCGACCTCGCGGCGCAGCGCCGGTTCCCAGCCAGCCAGCGCATCGAGCGTCAGCGGCTCAACCGCGGCCGGTGGCGAGGGCCGCAGCCGGGTTCGCGCGGGCGCGGTTCGCCCTGGCCGCTTGTCCGGCGACGACTGCACCGAGAGGAACGGGAACGGCCCGCCGCCGGCCAGCGCCACCGGCGCCGATTGGCGCGCAATGCGGGCGATATCATCCATCGTCAGCCCGATGACTTCGTCTATGGGGCGGCCCGGGACGGCCTCTTTTCCGTCCTCCGCCAGAAGCTGACGCAGCCGGTGGTCGATCGCCAGCATCCGGCCCGAATCGTCCACCGCCAGATAGGCGCGGTCCGCCTCGTCCATCACTTCCGGGTCCGGCGCCAGGGACAACAGCCAGTGCGGCCGGTGATGGCGGCGGAACAGGTGGTTTTCGATGCGCCGCGCGGCGTTCTCGACGACCGTGCGCAGCACCGCCTGAATTTCCCGGGTGGTCGGCCGGTCGGTCGAGATATCCAGCACCGCGCGGACATCCCCGTCGGGGCCGTGGATCGGCGCCACCGTGCAGGTCAGGCCGATATTGTGGGCGGCGAAATGATCGTCCATCACGACGCTCAGCGAGACGCCCTCCTGCAGGCAGGTGCCGACGCCGTTGGTGCCCTGGTTGTCCTCGGCCCAGACCGCGCCGAGATAGAGCCCGGCCTCGCGCAGCACGTCGCGCATGGCGTCGTTGCCCAGATAGTCGATCGTCACGCCGTTGTCATCGGTCAGCAGGATGACATAGCCGAGGTCGCCCAGCCGGCGGTACAGCCGCTGGATTTCGCCCTTGGCGCACCAGGCGATTTCGTCGGCGCGGTCGCGATATTCGTTGAGTTCGGTGGAGGTCAGCACGACCGGCTTGTGAACGCGTCCGGGGTCGAGCCCGAAATTGTGCAGGCAGCGCTCCCAGGATTTGCGGATCATCGGCGGGCCGACGGGCTCCACCGCCGCGCCGGGCGCCGCGGCGGCCTTGAAAATACCGTCCATGTGGTCGCGTATCGTTTCGCGATCCGGCACTCTTTCCTCCCTGTCTGGCGGCGGCGCCTGCGAGCCGTGCGGGATATAGCCCTTAAGGTCTTTTGTTATCCCGTCGAACGGCAGGATAGCCTGCCCGCGGTTGGATAAGCAAGCCGGCGACTGTATCGGCCTGAGACAGGCACTGTCTCACCCGCTGTCTCGGTGAGACGGAGAAATAAACCAACCTGCTGATTTAATTACATAATATCTGCGGCACACGCCTTGCTACTACAAGCATGCCGGCCAACCCATGGCCGGGGCAACAAGGGAGAGCGACGATGCAGCTAAGCAGGGAACAACTGCTGGAATCCTATCGGCAGATGCGCACGATCCGTGAATTCGAGGATCGGGTGCATGACGAATTCGCCACGGGCAAGATCCCGGGCTTCGTGCATCTCTATGCCGGCGAGGAAGCCTCGGCGGCCGGCGTCTGCGCCGAACTGAGCGATAAGGACTATATCGCGTCCACCCATCGCGGCCACGGCCACTGCATCGCCAAGGGATGCGACGTGAAGGCGATGATGAAAGAGATTTACGGCGCGCGCGACGGGCTGTGCGGCGGCAAGGGCGGCTCGATGCATATCGCCGACCTCTCGAAAGGTATGATGGGCGCCAACGGCATCGTCGGCGGCGGGCCTCCGCTGGTCTGCGGCGCGGCGCTGACCGCCAAGACGCTGAAGACCGGCGGGGTGGCCATCGCCTTCGTCGGGGACGGCGCGTCGAACCAGGGAACGACGCTGGAATCCTACAATCTGGCCTCGGTCTGGAACCTGCCGGCGATCTTCGTCGTCGAGGACAACGGCTATGCCGAGACGACGGCCAGCGGCTGGTCGGTCGGCGGCAGCCAGGTAGAGCGCGCCAAGGCCTTCGGCATGCCGGGGGTGGAGGTCGACGGGCTGGACTTCTTCGCCGTCAACGCCGCCGCGCGCGAGGCGGTGGATCGGGCGAGGAAGGGCGACGGGCCATCGCTGATCCACGTCAAGCTGCACCGCTATTTCGGCCATTTCGAGGGCGACGCCCAGAGCTATCGCGCGGACGGCGAAACCGACCGCCTGCGCGAAGAGTTCGATGCGCTGTCCTTCTTCCGCCAGAAGGTGACCGAGGCCGGGCTTCTGGAAGCGGGCGAACTCGACGGTATCGACAAGGAAGTCGGCACCCTGATCGACGAGGCCGTGG
>DAOVHN010000102.1 GCA_030671915.1 Pseudomonadota bacterium | reverse complement strand
TCCGCGCATCCCATTCGTTCTTGGTCAGGATCACTATTCCATGCGCGCCGACCAGCCGCGAGAGCGCGCCTTCGCGCTTTTCCTGGTAGCGGGGCAGTCGGCCATCGCCCGACTGAACGATCGCATCGTCGTTGCCTGGTATAACTCGCAAGACCGCACTGGCGCCTTGCGGACTCATCACGGTCAGGATGCGGGCCCAGCCATGCGTGAAGCCGTAAAGTCCGAACAATTCAGGCACCGAGTTCATTGGAAATTTCCCATATGGCCTTGCAGGACTCTAGCGCCGGTTCGCGGTTGCCGCGAGTCTGCTGCGCCAATTGTCGCACTGCAGCAAATTCTTCGCGAACATAGCGAAAACATTAGTGATTTGACCTTTGCAATGGCGACAACGGAGTCTTATAGTGCCGCCGCCGTCGGGGTTCTCCGAGCGGCGATTCGAGCGAAGCTGGACAAGCGAGGCATTCAAAGGGCGTTCCATGGAAGAACTGCTGCGCGAATATCTGGCAATTCTAATTTTTCTGGCCATTGCGATCTTGATCGCGGTGGTGCTGCCGATTCTCAGCTGGCTCATCGCACGGCAAAATCCCGATTCGGAAAAACTGTCAGCCTACGAATGCGGCTTCGATGCCTTCGACGATGCGCGCCACCGCTTCGACGTCCGGTTCTACCTCGTCGCCATTCTGTTCATCATTATCGATCTCGACCTCGCTTTTCTTTACCCTTACGCGGTGGCGAACGATTATCTGGGCCTGTTTGGCTTCTGGTCGCTGATCGTCTTCCTCGCCGTCTTCCTGATCGGCTTTATCTATGAATGGCGCATGGGGGCCCTGGAATGGGAGTGAGCGATAACAACGCCTCTGGACTGGTGCTGGGCGAGGATACGAATCCGGAAGGCCTGACCAGAACACTCGGCGAAGAGCTAAACGACAAGGGATTCCTGCTGACCTCGGCCGTCGGCGTAATCAACTGGGCGGCCAACTGGGGGCGCACGGGCTCCATGTGGCCGATGACTTTTGGGCTGGCCTGCTGCGCCGTGGAAATGATTCACGCCTATATGCCACGTTACGACCTTGACCGGTTCGGCGTAGTTGTGCGCGCCTCGCCCCGCCAATCCGATGTGATGATCGTGGCTGGCACGTTGACCAACAAGATGGCGCCCGCGCTGCGTAAGGTCTACGACCAGATGGCCGAACCGCGCTGGGTGATCTCCATGGGTTCCTGCGCCAATGGCGGGGGCTACTACCATTATTCCTACTCGGTCGTGCGCGGCTGCGACCGGGTCGTGCCGGTGGATATCTACGTGCCCGGCTGTCCGCCGACGGCGGAAGCGCTGGTTTATGGCGTCCTCCAGCTGCAAAAGAAAATTCGTCGCACCGAAACGCTGTTCCGCTGAATCCGGGAAGACTTATGAATCAGGCTTTGGAAGATCTGGGCGACTATATCGCCGGCTTGATCGCGGACGATCTTGAGGAACACCGGCTCATCAACGATGAGTTGGTGCTGGTCACGCGTCCCGAGTCCCTGCGCAAGGTCATTCGGTTCCTGCGCGACGATTCGCAATGCCTGTTCAAGTTGCTGGTCGATGTGTGCGGAGTTGACTATCCGGAGCGCGAGCGCCGGTTCGAGGTCGTCTACAATCTGCTCAGCATCAGCCACAATCAACGTATCCGCGTGAAGGTCAATGTAGCCGAGGACGAGCCTGTCCCGTCGGTTGCGCCGCTCTATCCCACGGCCAACTGGTTCGAACGCGAGGTCTGGGATATGTATGGCGTCTTCTTCTCCGAGCACCCCGATCTGCGCCGCATCCTTACCGATTACGGTTTCGAGGGACACCCGCTGCGTAAGGATTTCCCGCTGACCGGCCATGTCGAAGTCCGTTACGATGACGAACAGAAGCGCGTGGTCTATGAACCGGTGCGCCTGACGCAGGATTTCCGCAGCTTCGATTTCCTCAGCCCGTGGGAAGGCATGACACGCCATCTGCCGGGCGACGAGAAGGCGGAAGAGGGGGAAGCCTGATGGCTGCCGAGACGCAAATCAGGAACATGACGGTCAATTTCGGCCCGCAGCATCCGGCCGCGCATGGCGTGTTACGCATGGTCATGGAAATGGACGGCGAGATGATCGAGCGGCTCGATCCGCATATCGGACTCCTGCACAGGGGCACCGAGAAGCTGATCGAATACAAGACGTATATGCAGGCGATCCCCTATTTCGACCGTTTGGACTATGTCTCGCCGTTGAGCTTGGAACACGCCTTCGTGCTGGCGGCCGAAAGGCTTCTGGGGATCGAGGCGTCACCCCGTGGCCAGTATATCCGGACCCTGTTCAGCGAACTCACACGCGTCCAGAACCATCTGTTCAACATCGCAGCGCAGGCCTTGGATATCGGCGCGATGACCCCGTTGCTATGGGCATGCGAGGAGCGCGAGAATCTGATGGAGTTCTACGAGCGGGTCTGTGGCGCGCGGCTCCATGCGGCTTATTACCGGGTGGGCGGCGTGCATCAGGATCTGCCGGCGGGACTGACCGACGATATCCTGGAATGGGCCGCGCGGTTCCCCTCCAGCATCGGCGATATCGAGACACTTCTGAGCGAGAACCGTATCTTCAAGCAGCGGACGGTCGATATCGGCGCTGTTTCGGCGGAAGACGCGCTGGCATGGGGGTTTACTGGACCGATGCTGCGTGCCTCCGGCGTGCCGTGGGATTTGCGCAAGGCGCAGCCCTACGATGCTTATGCGGACATGGACTTCGACATCCCCATCGGCAAGCATGGCGACGTCTATTCGCGCTACATGGTACGAGTTCTGGAACTGCAGCAGAGTCTGCGGATCATCACGCAGGCCATCGAGAAAATGCCGGATGGCCCGGTGATGACCGAGGACGGCAAGGTGTCGCCACCCCGGCGCGGCGACATGAAAAACTCGATGGAGGCACTGATCCATCACTTCAAGCATTATACAGAAGGCGTTCACGTGCCCGCGGGCGAGACCTATACGGCGGTCGAGGCGCCAAAGGGGGAATTCGCGGTCTATCTGGTGTCCGACGGCACCAACAAGCCTTACCGCTGTAAGATTCGTGCGCCGGGGTTCGTGCATCTGCAGGCAATGGATTTCATGTGTAAGGGTCATATGCTGGCTGATGCGGTCTCCATTCTCGGCTCAATCGATCCTGTTTTCGGCGAAGTCGACCGGTAGGGTGGGACGGTAAAATCATGAGCGAGCAGTTCGAATTCACGGCGGATAATGTAGAGAAGGCGAATGCCTTCATCGCCCGCTATCCCGAAGGGCGGCAGCGCAGCGCGGTCATGCCGCTTCTGGACCTAGCGCAGCGCCAGAACGGCGGCTGGTTGCCCGACGGCGCGGTCGAAACGATCGCCGGAATCCTGGGCATGGCGCCGATTCGCGTGCTCGAGGTCGCTACTTTCTATTCGATGTACAAGCTGGCGCCCGTTGGCAAACACCGGATCAACGTCTGCACGACGACGCCCTGCTGGCTGCGCGGCTCGGACGAGGTCGTCCATGCCTGCAAGACGTCCTTGGGCATAGAGATCGGAGAGACCACGGCGGACGGCGAATTCACGCTGGCCGAGGTCGAATGCGCCGGCGCCTGCGTCAACGCGCCCGTCGTCGAGATCGGCGACGAATATTACGAGGATGTGGACGCCGAATCGATGACCCGGATCATCGAGGCGCTGAAACGCGGCGAGAAACCCGACCCGGGCTCGCAGATCGGCCGCCAGACCTCGGCGCCCGAGGGAGGGCCGCAAGTGCTGACCGGCGACGTCACCGTGAAACAAACCAAATCCGGCAAGGCGAAGGAGTAGGGCCTGTGCTGGCTGACAAGGACCGCATCTTCACTAATCTCTATGGCCTCCATGATTGGGGGCTGGAAGGCGCGCGCGCTCGCGGCGACTGGGACGGCACCAAGGAAATCCTCGCCAGAGGGCGGGACGCCATCGTCGACGAGATCAAGGCCTCCGGCCTGCGCGGACGCGGCGGCGCCGGCTTCCCGACCGGGCTGAAATGGTCGTTCATGCCGAAGGAATCCGACGGCCGTGTGCATTACCTGATCGTCAATGCCGACGAGGGCGAGCCCGGCACCTGCAAGGACCGCGACATCATTCGCCACGATCCGCACAAGCTGATCGAGGGCTGCCTGATCGCCGGTTTCGCCATGGGGGCGGAAACCGCCTATATCTATATCCGCGGCGAGTTCCACCACGAAGCCAATGTTTTGGAAATCGCGATCCAGCAGGCCCGCGACGCCGGCCTGCTGGGCGACGACGCTTGCGGTTCGGGCTGGCGCTTCGACATTCACGTCCATCGCGGCGCCGGCGCCTATATTTGCGGCGAGGAAACCGCGCTGATCGAGAGTCTCGAGGGCAAGAAGGGCCAGCCGCGTCTGAAACCGCCTTTCCCGGCGGCATCGGGCCTCTATGGTTGCCCCTCGACGGTGAACAATGTGGAAAGTATCGCGGTGGTGCCGACGATCATGCGGCGCGGCGCGTCGTGGTTCGCCGGGCTGGGCCGCGAGAACAACACCGGCACCAAGCTGTTCTGCATTTCGGGCCATGTGAACAAGCCCTGCAATGTGGAAGAGGAAATGTCGATCCCGCTGAAGGAACTGATCGAGAAGCATGCCGGCGGTGTGCGCGGCGGCTGGGAAAACCTGTTGGCGGTGATTCCCGGCGGCTCGTCGGTGCCCTGCCTGCCCAGTACGATCTGCAACGACGTCCTGATGGACTTCGATTCGCTCAAGGACGCGCGCAGCGGCCTCGGCACGGCGGCCGTCATCGTCATGGACAAATCGACTGATATCGTACGTGCCATCACCCGCCTGGCCCAATTCTACAAGCATGAAAGCTGTGGCCAGTGCACGCCCTGCCGCGAGGGCACGGGCTGGATGTGGCGCATCATGGAGCGGTTGGCCACGGGCGAGGCCAATGTTGAGGAAATCGACATGCTGGAAGAAGTATCCCGGCAGGTCGAGGGCCACACGATCTGTGCCCTGGGCGACGCGGCAGCTTGGCCGATCCAGGGTTTAATTCGGCATTTCCGCCCGGAACTGGAACGACGCATTCTCGACCGCCAGGTCGGCGGCGCCGCGGCGGCGGAGTAGGAGCAAGAGATGCCGAAACTGACGATCGACGGTATCGAATTCGAAGCCGAGGCGGGAAGTTCCGTCCTGCAGGCCTGCGAGGCGCTGGGCATCGAGATTCCGCGCTTCTGCTATCACGAGCGGCTGTCGGTGGCGGGTAACTGCCGCATGTGCCTGGTGGAGATGGAACGCTCGCCCAAGCCCGTCGCGTCCTGCGCCATGCCGGTCGCCGAGGGTATGGTGATCCATACCAACACCGAGACGGTGAAAAAGGCGCGCAACGGCGTGATGGAGTTCCTGTTGATCAACCATCCGCTGGACTGCCCGATCTGCGACCAGGGCGGCGAATGCGATCTGCAGGACCAGGCCATGGCCTATGGCAAGGACTCCAGCCGCTATCACGAGCACAAGCGTGCCGTGAAGGACAAATATATGGGGCCGCTGGTCAAGACCATCATGACCCGCTGCATCCATTGCACCCGCTGCGTTCGCTTCGCCACCGAGATCGCCGGCGTGCCTGAACTTGGCCTGCTGGGCCGGGGCGAGGGGGCGGAGATTTCAACCTATCTGGAGAAGGCGCTGGCCTCGGAACTGTCGGGCAACGTGATCGATCTTTGCCCCGTCGGCGCGCTGACCTCAAAACCCTATGCCTTCCATGCGCGTTCATGGGAGTTGGGCAAGACAGAATCGATCGACGCCATGGACGCGGTAGGCGCGGCGATCCGCATCGATTCGCGTGGCAACGAGGTCATGCGGGTCTTGCCGCGCCTGAACGACGACGTGAACGAGGAATGGCTCTCCGACCGTTCCCGTTTCGCCTGCGACGGGTTGAGGCGGCAGCGGCTGGACAAACCCTATGTCCGGGGCGCCGACGGCAAGCTTGCGCCGGCAAGCTGGGACGAGGCGCTGGCAGCGGTTACATCGAAACTGGGTGGCATTGACGGGTCGAAGATCGCGGCGATCGCCGGCGACCAGTGCGATGCCGAATCGATGTTTGCGCTGAAATCGCTGATGGAGAGCTTGGGCTCGCCGAACCTGGATTGCCGCCAGGAGGGCGCGGTGCTGGACGGCAGCGGCGCCAGGGCAGGCTATATCTTCAACAGCGGCTTCGCCGGCATCGAGGATGCCGATGCGCTGCTGATCGTGGGCTCGAACCCGCGCATCGAGGCACCGGTGGTCAATGCGCGTATCCGCAAGCGCTGGCTGCTCGGCGACTTCCCCGTGGGCGTGATCGGACAGCAGGCGGATCTGACCTACGAGTACGACTATCTGGGCGCCGGGCCGCAAACGCTGGGCGAAATCGCCTCCGGCAAGCATCCCTTCGCGAAAGTCCTGCAGAAGGCCGAACGGCCGATGATCATCGTCGGCATGGGCGCGCTGGCTCGCACCGACGGCGCGGCGGTGCTGGCGGCGGCCCGCAAGGTCGCCGAGGATACCGGCGCCGCGGGCAGGGACTGGAACGGCTTCAATATCCTTCATACCGCTTCGGCCCGCGTCGGCGGTCTCGACCTCGGTTTTGTGCCGGGCGAGGGCGGTCGCGATGTCGCCGGCATCATGGAAGGCGCTGAGAAGGGAAATATCGAGGCGGTTTATCTTCTGGCCGCCGACGAGATCGACATGAATCGGTTCGGCAAGGCCTTCGTGATCTATCAGGGCCATCATGGCGACATGGGCGCGCATCGCGCCGACGTCATCCTGCCGGGCGCCGCCTATACCGAAAAGAGCGGAACCTGGGTCAACAGCGAAGGCCGTGTGCAGCGTGGCCAGCGCGCGGCTTTTCCGCCGGGCGAGGCCAAGGAGGACTGGACCATCCTGCGCGCATTGTCGGGCGTTATGGACAAGACGCTGCCTTTCGACACGCTGACCGCGCTACGCGAGCAGATGGCGCGGGCGTATCCGGTTTTCGCGACGCTGGACGATCTCGTTCCGGCGCAATGGGGCGCGTTCGGTACGGCGGATGGCGCGCTGGGCGAGGGCGCCTTTGCGCCGGCCATCGCGAATTTTTACATGACCTGCCCGATCAGCCGGGCGTCCGAGACAATGGCGGAGTGCACCGCGGTCTTCGTCAATGGCGGCAAGGAGGCAACGGGCACCGATGGTTGATTTTTTCTTGACCGAGATCTGGCCGCTGGTTCTGTTCTTGTGGCCTTACATCAAAATACCAGTCTATTTCATTATTATCATTGTGCCGTTGCTGATTGTGATGGCCTACTTCACCTATTGGGAGCGGAAGTTTATCGGCTGGATGCAATATCGACGCGGGCCCAATGTGGTCGGCCCGCTGGGCTTGTTGCAGCCGTTCGCCGATGGGCTGAAGCTGTTCTTGAAGGAAACCATCATCCCATCGGGCGCCAACCCGGTCCTCTTCCTACTGGCGCCGATAATCACTTTTTCTCTGGCCATGGTTGCCTGGGTGGTGCTCCCGTTCGACGAGGGTTGGGTCGTGGCCGACATCAATGTCGGCATCCTGTACATCTTCGCGATCTCGTCGCTGGGCGTTTACGGCATTGTCATGGCGGGCTGGGCCTCGAACTCGAAATATGCGTTCCTGGGGGCGCTGCGGTCCGCGGCGCAAATGATTTCCTACGAGGTCTCGATGGGC
>DAOVHN010000392.1 GCA_030671915.1 Pseudomonadota bacterium | reverse complement strand
TGGAATCCATTAAACCTACACCGCCCCTACCCCAAAACGGAGACCGGAGGCAAGGTTCTGGTGGTCGGCATGGGGCCGGCGGGATTCACCCTCGCGCATCATCTGATGAATGACGGCCACATGGTCGCCGGCATCGACGGGCTGAAGATCGAGCCGCTGCCCGGCGCGATCTCCGGCGTGACGGCGACCGGCGAACGGGTGCCGTTCGAGCCGGTGCGCGACGTCGCGAGCCTGTTCGAGGACCTGGACGAGCGGGTCATGGCGGGCTTCGGCGGGGTCGCCGAATACGGCATCACGGTGCGCTGGGACAAGAATTACCTCAAACTTATCAGGCTGTTGCTGGAGCGGCGTTCGCAATTCGCCCTGTTTGGCGGGGTGCGGTTCGGCGGCACGATCACGCTGGAAGACGCCTGGGAGATGGGC
Source organism: Pseudomonadota bacterium (assembly GCA_030671915.1). Lineage (GTDB taxonomy): Bacteria > Pseudomonadota > Alphaproteobacteria > UBA8366 > JADFVY01 > JADFVY01. The sequence goes on along the minus strand of DAOVHN010000392.1, from coordinate 3,096 downwards.
TTCGACCATGTCGCGCTCTGCGCCGGCGCGGGCCGGCCCACGGTCATCGACATGCCGAACAACCTGGCGCGCGGGGTGCGCACGGCCTCCGACTTCCTGATGGCGCTGCAGCTCACCGGGGCGGCCCGCAAGGACAGCATCGCCAACATGCAATTGCGCCTGCCCGCGGTGGTGATCGGCGGCGGGCTGACGGCGATCGACACCGCGACCGAGGCGCTGGCCTACTATCCGCGCCAGGTGGAAAAGTTCCTGACGCGCTACGAGGCGTTGGTGGCGGACAAGGGGGAGGCGGCCGTGCGCGCGCCCTGGGACGCGGAGGAGGCCGGGATCGCCGACGAGTTCCTGTCCCACGCCCGCGCGATCCGGGCCGAGCGGGAGGCCGCCGGGGCGCAAGCGCGCGAACCCGAAGTCCTGGCACTGTTGCAGGGCTGGGGCGGCGTCACCATCGCCTACCGCAAGCGGCTGATCGACAGCCCGGCCTATACGCTGAACCATGAGGAGGTCGAAAAGGCGCTGGAGGAAGGAATCGCCTTCGCGGAATGCCTTTCGCCTCTATCGGTTGAAGTGGATGAGTATAAACACGCGTGTAGATTGCGTCTTGCCCGCCAGAAACTGGCGGAAAACGGCCAATGGCAAGCCGAGTCCGGCGCCGGGATCACCCTGCCCGCCCGCGCCATCTTCATGGCCGCCGGCACCCAGCCCAACACGGTTCTGGCGCGCGAGGATTCTACCCATTTCCACCTCGATGGCCGCTATTTCCAGGCGGTGGACGAGACCGGCGAACCGGTGGCGCCCGAGAAATCAGCCGCCAAGCCGAACGATGTCCGGGTGCTGATGTCGAAGGCCGAAGACGGCCGTTTCACCAGCTTCTTCGGCGATCTGCATCCCAGCTGGTTCGGCAACGTGGTCAAGGCCATGGGCAGCGCCAAGCAGGGCTATCCGGTGGTCAGCCGTGTGCTGGAGACGGTCGAACCGGCAAGCGCGGCCGACACCGAGGCCTTCATCGCCGGCCTGAACGCCGAGCTGCGCCCGGTCGTCGAGCGGGTCGAGCGGCTGACCTCGACCATCATCGAGGTCGTGCTGCGCGCCCCCCGGGCGGCGCGCAAATTCCAGCCGGGGCAGTTCTATCGCCTGCAGAATTTCGAAACCCTGGCGCCGAAGGTCGAGGGCACGACGCTGGCCATGGAGGGGCTGGCGCTGACCGGCGCGTGGGTCGACAGGCAAGCCGGGCTGATCTCGCTAATCGTACTGGAAATGGGCGGGTCGAGCAGCCTCTGCCGTTACCTGAAGCCCGGCGAGCCGGTCATTCTGATGGGCCCAACCGGCACGCCGACGGAAATTCCGGCGGGCGAAACCGTACTGCTGGCCGGCGGCGGGCTGGGCAATGCGGTGCTGTTCTCGATCGGCCAGGCGATGCGCGCGGCAGGCAACAAGGTGCTCTATTTCGCCGGCTACAAGCAGATAAGCGACCGCTACAAGATCGAGGAGATCGAACGCGCCGCCGACGCCATTATCTGGTGCTGCGACGAGGCGCCGGGCTTCGAGGCCACACGCGGCCAAGACCGCGCCATCACAGGCAATATCGTCGAGGCCATGCGCGCCTACGCTTCGGGCGAACTGGGCGACCAGCCGGTGCCCTTCACCGACGTTGACCGTATCGTCGCGATCGGATCGGACCGCATGATGGCGGCGGTGGCGGCGGCGCGACACGGTGTACTGCGGCCCTTCCTGAAGGAACATCATTTCGCCATCGGCTCGATCAACTCACCGATGCAATGCATGATGAAGGAAATCTGCGCCCAGTGCCTGCAGCCGCATATCGACCCCGACTCCGGCGAGCGCTCCTACGTCTTCTCCTGCTTCAACCAGGACCAGCCGCTGGACCATGTGGACTGGGCGGGCCTGAGCGCGCGCCTGAGGCAGAACTCGGTCCAGGAAAAACTGAAGGCGCAGTGGATCGCCCACTGCGCCCGGTCTCTGGAGGGTAGTGTTTCAAAGGTCAGCGCAACTGGGCGCGCTGACCCTCAGTAGGGATTTCGGCGGCTTCCGCGCGCGCCAGATAGATGCGCAGGCCCCCGTAGTCGCTGTCGGCCGAAGCCATCACGGGGACCGACGGCAGCCCTTCCGCCGGGCTGGCGAACCAAAGAGTCAGGACCATCGTGTCGTCGGAGGTCGTCCCACGGTCGCGCGGGTTGCCTTTCGGCTCGTCGTCGTCGAAACCGTCGATAGCCTTGAGATTAAGGTCGCAACGCTCAGCCACGCCCTTATATATCATATATTTATTGCCGCCAAGACGGCGCGGCTCACCCATTTCAGCAGTCACGTCATAGCGCAGTTTGCCGTCGAAGACCTGGAACTGGCCGGTGCAGGCTTGGCCCGCCGCCATCTGGTCGATGATCGCGGTTACCGCGCTCATCGGATCAACGGTGCCCTTGCGGTTTTTGGCCGCGGTGAAATTCGCCTCGTCGCCCTCGCGCAGCCGCGCCACCAGCGGCACGCCGTCGTCGCGATATTCAATCTGCATGATCTTGGCGGGCCTGCCGCCGCGAATCATGTCGCGACGGTGGTGCAACGGCCGCAAAATGCCGTCTTGGCCGACCACGCCTTCGGTCACGGCCTTGCTCCGCCAATCGATGATCCAGCCGATGAGCCCGCGACCCTCGGCATTGGTCTCCATCCTGTAATTTTCGTCGTTGCGGGCCATTTCAACCTCGGCCGTCATCATATGGAAACCGCCGAGATACCCCTCATAGCCAAGAGCTACGCCTTCCGCCGATGCGGCCGGCCGCGGCCCCGCGATCGCCAGAAGAATAACGAAAACAACCATCACCAGACCGGTCATCACGACCTGCCGAAGTTTCTTGACGGGATGTTCCACCGCCAGCGCCGTTCCACTCTTCCGCCTTCGCCCTAAATTCATTGCACGCTATCCCCGGGAAAATACCGTTCTGTTTTTCAAGCGCTGAAATTCCACCATTAAAGATATGGCGACACGGCCGTACAGGCCAGTAACATTCTGTTTCAATTGGTATCGGCGGGTTAACCTGGGCTGACCAGCCGTGAATCGGCTTCCCGCCGCTTGACAGGCCGCCGGAC
>DAOVHN010000447.1 GCA_030671915.1 Pseudomonadota bacterium | reverse complement strand
GTACGTCGCATGTAATGTAGCGCACCCCCGTTACGGGATGTATCGGGTCGGCGACGTCCGCCGATACAACCTCGCCGTAACCGCGTTCCAGCAGTGACGCCATAAGGTGGTGGCCTATAAAGCCGGCGCCGCCGAATACCACTGCTGTCTTGCCGCCAGAACTGGCCAACACAACGCCCCCTGCCACTTAAATACGAATCCGATGATCGCCGATTTCGCCGTGCCATGCAACCATAAGGAAGGGGTGCGAGACGACGAGAAGTTCCATCGCGCCCGGCCCCCTCACGTCGCGATGAACCGTTGCGTGGCGCCCTCCAGCACCAGGCAGGTCAGGCGGCCGGTGGCGAAGGCGCCGGTGTCTATGCCGATGCGGTTGGGGCGTTCCTCGGGCTCGTAATGGATCGAATGGCCGTGCACCACGACGTGGCCGTGGTCGGCGCGGGAGTTAAGGAAATCGTCGCGGATCCACATCATGTCCTCCTCGCGCTGCGCCGCCGCCGGGGCGCCGGGGCGAACGCCGGCATGCACGAACAGGTAATCGCCCTCCTCATGGGCATGGACAAGGCCACGCAGGAAGGCCTCGTGGCGCGCCGGCAGGGCGCGCGCCAGGCGCCCGCTCAATTCGCCAAGCGCGTCGATGTCGAGCGGGCGGCGCCAGGCGCCGATGCCATAGCTGGCCAGCGTCGCGTCGCCGCCGTTGGCCAGCCACAGCGGCCCCGCCGCCGGATCGTCGAGAAAACGCAGCAGCATGTCCTCGTGGTTGCCCTTCAGGTGCACCGCCTCGAAGCCGGGCAGGGCTGAGTCGAGCAGCAGGTCGATGACCTCGCGCGACTGCAGGCCGCGGTCGACATAATCGCCGATATAGACGACCAGGCGCCGCGCCGCGCCCGCCGCCGAACCCACAGCCGCCGCATCCGCCAGGATCGCGCGGTGCAGCCGGGCCAGCAGATCGGCGCGCCCGTGGATGTCGCCGATCGCGTAGACGCGGCTGCCGGCGGGCAGCGCGGGCGGCGGCGGCCTGGCGCCGCGGCGGAAGGATTTCAGCAGCGTCTGGATCATGGCCGTGCCAGTATAGCCGCAATCGAACGTTGAGAACATCGCCGCGAATATCGGTGCGCGGCCGGGGGCTACCGCCCTGGCGAGTGGCGGAACTTTATAACATTTCCGCGAACTCACGAAACCGGTCCCGCCATAACGGGAATGTAGACTCTATCTCGTGGGCGCGTTCCAGATCCCTTTGCGCATTGTCATGCTTGTCGAGCAGCCAATAGGCGAGCGCCCGGCTGTCCAGCGTGTCAGGGTTGTCCGGCCGCAAGCGCAGGCTCTCGTTGCAGTCACTGAGCGCCTTCAAGGGACGCCGAATAACCCCAAATTGCCAGCAGCGATTGTTGTAGGCGCTTGCAAAGTCGGGATCGAGGCGAATGGCCTCGTCGTAATCGTGGATCGCCTGGTTGTGATAACCTTTATCGCGCAAGGCGATGCCGCGGTTGTTATAGGCACTGGCATTTGCGGGATCGAGACGGATCGCCTCCGTATACTCCTGGATAGCCCGGTCCTGGTCGCCCATCAGACTGTGGACGATGCCGCGGCCGACATAAGCCAAGGCATCGGAGGGATCGAGACGGATCGCCCCGTCAAAGTCCTGGATGGCAAGGTCATAGTCGCCCTTGCGCTGGTAGGCAACGCCGCGATTGTTATAAGATAAGACATAGGCGGGATCGAGACGGATCGCCTCGCCAAAATCCTGGATGGCCCGGTCGTAGTCCCCCTTGCGCCCGTAGGCAAACCCGCGGCCGTGATAAGCCGAGGCATCGGCGGGATCGAGACGGATCGCCTCGTTAAGATCCTGGATGGCCAGGTCGTAGTCGCCCCTGAGACCGTGGTCGATGCCGCTGCGACCGTGGTCGATGCCGCTGCCGCGATAAACCACGGCACCGGTGGGATCGAGAAGGGTCGCAGTGTCAGCATCCTGGATGGCCCCGCCGCGGTCGCTCTTGCGCCGGTAGGCAATGCCGCGATTGCGATAGCTTACGGCATCGGAGGGATCGAGGCGGATCGCCTCGCTGTAATCCTGGATGGCCAGTTCGTAGTCCCGCTTGTGAAAATAGGCATTGCCACGGTTGTTGTACGCATAGACATAGGCCGGATCGAGACGGATCGCCTCGCTGTAATCCTGGATGGCCCGACCGTTGTCGACCAGGTCAAAGTACGCGTTGCCCCGGTTGTAAAAAGTTCTGGCATTGGCCGGTTCGAGACGGATCGCCTCGTTGTAATCCTGGATGGCCCGGCCGTAGTCGCCCTTGTTCCGATAGGCATTGCCACGGTTGTTGTACGCATAGGCATAGGCCGGTTCGAGACGGATCGCCTCGGTATACAGCTTGATCGCCTGGTCATAGCGGCCCGCGTTGGAATAGTCCTCGGCCCTTCGGGCAAATGCCGCGCCGCTCCCGTCGTCGTCCGTTACGAAAGGCGCGGTCGGCGTCTCGAGGACGCATGCGGAAATGAGGGAAAAGCATACGAGCCCCGCCATCAGCCGTGGCATGTTGCTGGTTGTCATCGGCCCATCCTTCCTGAAACGGAGCGCCGTAATCCGAGGGACCTATCCCTGATCGTCAGCGGGCGCCGGTAGAGCGGCTCGGCCGCGGCGTAGCGGCCCTGGGAATACAACCCGGAGCACCGGTTGAATGCGTTCATGAGGTCGGGAGACTGCGCGTGGCTCACGCCGGGCCAGACAGTCAGCCACATCGGTCCTGCCAACAACCATTTCGTCCTGTTCGCCGCCATCGCCCAGCCTCCCAGGTTTCCCGTAGGCGCCACTCGGTGTGCCAACGATATCAGAAGCTGCGGTTGACGGCACGTCTAAACTCGCGGCTGCGAGCCAGACAGTGGCGTCCTGTTCGGTCACTGGATGAGAGCATTCCTGCCGTCGTCGTGGGAAACAAGAACATCAACGCGCTCAGCTTGGCTCCATTTGAAACAGGGGCGCCGGCGGCTTCGGTCGCCATTGGCGCGGAACCCGGCACTGTCAATCTGAGGTGGTCCCAAATTGTTGGGTCAATAAAAGGCGTGCAGAAAAATGAACGCCAAAGAGTC
>DAOVHN010000775.1 GCA_030671915.1 Pseudomonadota bacterium | reverse complement strand
TCCCGGAAAATCGAATCGGGCAGCCGGTCAGCGGCGCCTTGCCGGCCAGCGGATGGTCCAGCTCGATCCGCATGCCGCGATGTTGCACATGCGGGTCGGCGAACACCTCGTCCAGCCGGTTGACCGCGCCGCAAGGCACGTGGGCGGCTTCCAGCGCCGACAGCCAGTCGCGGCTGGTCCGCGCACGAGTGATATCCATGACGATCGCCATCAGCTCGTCGCGATGCGCGACGCGGGTCGCGTTGGTGGCGTAGCGCTCGTCGTCGGCCAGTTCCGGCCGCCCGGCCAGCCTGCAGAATTCCGCATATTGCCGGTCGTTGCCCACGGCCAGGATGATATGGCCGTCGGCGGTCGGCACCACCTGGTAGGGCACGATGTTGGTATGGGCGTTGCCCATCAGCCCCGGCGGATTGCCCGATACGTGATAGTTGGAGGCCTGGTTGGCCAGCATGGCGATCTGGCAGTCGAGCAGCGCCATGTCGATATGCTGCCCCTCGCCGGTGCGTTCGCGGTGCAGCAGGGCCGCGGTAATCGCGACGCCCGCATACATGCCGGTGAACAGGTCGGAGATCGCGACTCCGGCCTTGGTCGGCGTGCCGCCGGGCTCGCCGTTGATGCTCATGAAGCCGCCGAGCCCCTGGATGATGAAGTCGTAGCCGGCGCGGTTGGCATAGGGCCCGTCCTGCCCGAAACCGGTGATCGAGCAATAGATCAGCCCCGGATTAACCGCCTTCAGGCTGTCGTAGTCCAGCCCGTATTTCGCCAGCCCGCCGACCTTGTAATTCTCCAGCAACACGTCCGACTTCGCGGCGAGGTCGCGCACCACACGCTGCCCGTCCGGCGAGGCGATATCCAGCGCGATCGATTTCTTGCCACGGTTGGCCGACAGGAAATAGGCCGATTCGGTCGTCTCCCCGCCCGCCTCGTCCCGCAGCCATGGCGGCCCCCAGGCGCGGGTCTCGTCGCCCGTTCCCGGCCGCTCCACCTTGATCACCTCGGCGCCGAGGTCAGCCAGGGTCTGCCCCACCCAGGGCGCGGCCAGCACGCGGCTGAGATCGAGAACGCGGTAGTTGGAAAGCGGCCCCGCCATCGCCATATGCCCCTAGTGTTTGATAGACAATGCGCGAGAGACTAGCCGCGCCCCACCGGCCACGCCAGTCCTCTTTTGGCGGCATTCGCATCTAATACCAAGGTTCGCTGATAATGGCCCATTTGGTGGCGCCCGGCGGGCCACCGGACGCCACCGAAGGCCCGGTCAAAGATGTTATCATCAACGAGCCTTGGTATGACTTGCCGGGCGGCCCCGCCGGCGCTATCTTGCGCCGCATTCGAGCACCAAGCCGGCTTAGCTCAGTTGGTAGAGCATCTGATTTGTAATCAGGGGGTCGCGGGTTCAAATCCTGCAGCCGGCACCATTTTAAATCTGTCCGCCCCGGAGACATGGGTAACGGATTGTACCTAAGACATAGGTAACAACCTCGTGCCGAACGGGTTGTCGAGTGGTTGCAGTGTCCTCTGTTCCAAATCGATGTATCCCAAGTCG
>DAOVHN010000075.1 GCA_030671915.1 Pseudomonadota bacterium | reverse complement strand
GGTCGGGAATGCCGGAGGCCAGTGCATCCACACGCCGGCGCAACGCATCCCTGAGGCGGGCCGGGCGCCAGGCGATCAACGCGGCCAGCACGCCCGCAAGCAGACCGGCCAGCAGTGCATGACGGAACGCCACGGAGCCGACGGCGACAAGCAGTACCAGCACGGCCCAGGCCGGAACGGCGCTGCGTAAGCTAATTTGAATCCATTTTCTGGGGCGTTGAAAACGATTCAAGAGATTCCATCGTCCTTGCTGCGGAAACTTCGCGGATCATACCAAAAATTCGGGCTGCATACAGCGATAGCCTGGCGCGCGCAGCCGGTCATTGTTCGCTTGTTAGGGCAAACTTAACGAAAACTGGTGTTTTATAGGGAGGTAGCATCTCAATCCCATGGGGAACGGAGGTCCTCTTTGCGCCATGCGGGAGGATGGTAGGATGAACAAGCTAATCGGTCTTTCGATTTTTGCCGTTGTTATTGCCGTGCTGGCGCCACCGGCTTCGGCTGGGAAATACACCGGCCCCGGCCTGTCCGCCGATCTTGTGATCAGAGATCCGCGGCTGGGTAGTGGCCGCTACACCGGCCGCTATCATTTCGATCGCGGTGGCTACCGCATCCAAATAAATGGCCGGGCGCGATTTAAATCGTTTGTCTTCAACAGCTTCCATGAATATTTCATCTCCGTTGGAGCGAACAAGAAGATGGAGATCGACGAGGACAAGCATGGCGCTCTGGCGCTGCAGTTCGGCGACGCGCCTTGTGCCGGATTCAACAACGCATTCAATGTGGGCACAGATAAAAGGGCCGGCCGCGAGCTTCAGGTTTGGCGTTGCGAGCACCCCAAACAGGCACTTCGCGATGCCGGATTCCGGCAGGGTTACAAGGTTACTGTATGGTATGACAACGCGCTGAAACACTTTATTCGCAAGGAAGCGAACAACGGCGTTAAAATCGAATTAAAAAAGATTGTTCCGGGGCGCCAACCGCCGGCCATGTTCGACATTCCAACGGAATCAGCGGCCGCGGCGACGACCAGGCGGGTTGCCGACGTGGAGACGGCGGAGTAAATTTCTCCGGCTGACCGGAATTTACGGAAAACCACTGGTGAAAAATACTGTAACCACGCTGGCCGCCTGGGCTGTTGCCGTGACGGCGGCCTGCACATGGACGGGAACGGCTGGCGCGGACGGATACAGGGGCGCTCCCTTTTCGGCTGAAGCCTGGTTTGGGCCCGATGGCTCGCTGGAACTACGCTACAAGCTGTATGTCGGCACCGGCGGATACCGCCTGGAGGCGGTCAGGCCCGTTGAGGGGCCGGATATCATTATCGCGCAGTTCGCTGTTCCGCAGTTCGTCTATATTGACCTCGATACCGGGTCGGTGAATTTCCTGCCGGTGGGGGAAAACGACTGGGGGCGATTCCACGGTATCGCCTGCGCGGATTTCGAATATCGGAAAAAACTCGGCGCCGCGGAGCTTGAGGGCAGGGCCGCCGAGGTCTGGCAATGTATCGGCAGCACACGATACATGCCGGACACCAAAATATGGTGGGATCCGGCGCTGGGATACCAGGTGCGGTCGGACGAGCAGGGCTACATCACCGAGCTTCGAAGCATAAAGCCGGGCGAGCCCGACGCCACGCTGTTCGAAACGCCGGCGACGCGGAACTAGTAAATATAGAGATCAATTGACTCCGGCCGCTTACCGCTTTTTAATTCTTCCTGAATTATCGTTGGGCCGGGGCGTGCAAAACGTGAAACAAATAGGAGTGGTGGCAATGAGGAGCAGTTTCAAAGTTGCAGCGGCGGCAGCGGTTTTCCTGCTTGGATCCGCTTATACCGCGAACGCCGAAAATTACGGCGGACCGGGATTCGCAGGAACATTATGGTTTAACGGAGAAAGCGGCAAGGTCGAGCAGATGGGCACCGTTCATGTCGGGAGCGCCGGTTTCCTGATGAACATGGAGAGCCAGGGCCAGAAGATCTCCTCGTTGATCAAGTGGGACTCGGAAACCATCTGGTCGCTGATGCATGACCAGAAAATGTATATGGAAATTCCGCCGGAGCAGTCTGGCTGGGAACCCTATGAAAACAGAGCCTGCATGGGCTACGAAAATGGCGAGAAGCAAGGCTTGGAGACCGTGGCCGGTCGCAGCACAGAGAAATGGCGTTGCACCGACCAGACGATGGTCCCCGAGGGCGAGACGGCTACCGACAGCACTGCCTGGTATGACCCGGAATTGGAGTTTGTGATAAAGAGCGTCGATGATAACGGCGAAGTTTTCGAAGTCCGCGACGTCCAGGTCGGCGCCCAGGATGCCTCGATGTTCGAGATTCCCGCCGGTTACAAGAAATTCGATATGAGCGCCATGATGCAGCAGATGATGCAGCAGGGGCAGCAATAGTAAGGCCTGCTATCGCGACCTGGTGGCGTGAATCAGACGGGGACGCCCGGGGCTAGCGCTCCGGGCGTTTTTTTGTTCCCTCATGTGGGAAGATTTGCCGAACGGAAAGTCAAAACCAAAAACGCCCCGAGGCCAGGAGGCCGAGGCGCGTAAACTGGATAACCTTCGGTTCAGTACATCGAACTGTCCAATGCGGCGATCTTGGCCTCGGCAATGGCCAGGGCTTTTTCCGCCGCATTCTTTTCCGCATCGTCGCGGGCAGCGTTTACGTCGTCCCGCAGGTCGGCGATCGACTTTTCGATCTCGGCGCGGTTCATATCCTCGAGCGCGGCGGCGTCATCGGCCAGAACGGTGCAGCGCTCCGGGGTGACCTCGGCAAACCCGCCGGAAAGAAACACCCGCGAGGTAACGTTGCCGTTCTCGAAGACGGCCAACACGCCCGGACGGATCGAGGATACCGTCGCGGCATGACCGGCCAGCACGCCGAAATCGCCTTCCGCGCCCGGCACAACCACCATCTCGACGGCCTCCGAAACCAGGAGTCTTTCCGGCGAGACCAGTTCGAATTCGACTTTTTCGGACATTCAGCGAACCCCTTATCAGGCAGCCTCGGCGGCCATCTTCTTGGCTTTCTCGACGGCCTCTTCGATGGCACCGACCATATAGAAGGCTGATTCCGGCAGGTCGTCATATTCGCCGGCGACGATGCCCTTAAAGCCCTTGATGGTGTCTTCCAGGCTGACCAGCTTGCCCGGCGTGCCAGTGAAGATCTCGGCCACGAAGAAGGGCTGCGACAGGAAGCGCTGGATCTTGCGCGCGCGGGACACGACCAGCTTGTCGTCTTCCGACAGCTCGTCCATGCCCAGGATGGCGATGATGTCCTGCAGCGACTTGTATGTCTGCAGCACCTCCTGCACCGAGCGGGCGACCGCGTAATGCTCTTCGCCGATGACGCGCGGATCGAGCATGCGCGAGGTGGAATCGAGCGGGTCGACCGCCGGGTAGATGCCCAGTTCCGCAATCTGGCGCGACAGCACGGTGGTGGCGTCCAGATGCGCGAACGAGGTGGCCGGGGCCGGATCGGTCAGGTCATCGGCCGGCACATAGATGGCCTGCACCGAGGTAATCGAACCCTTGTCGGTCGAGGTAATGCGCTCCTGCAGGGTGCCCATGTCGGTGGCCAGCGTCGGCTGATAGCCCACCGCCGAGGGAATGCGGCCCAGGAGCGCCGACACTTCCGAACCCGCCTGGGTGAAACGGAAAATATTGTCGATGAACAGCAGCACGTCCTGGCCTTCCTCATCCCGGAAATATTCCGCGAGAGTCAGGCCGGTCAGGCCGACGCGCGAACGCGCGCCCGGCGGCTCGTTCATCTGGCCATAGACCAGCGCCGCCTTGGAGCCGTCGCCTTCGAGGTCGATAACGCCCGATTCGATCATCTCGTGATAGAGGTCATTGCCCTCGCGGGTACGTTCGCCGACGCCGGCGAACACCGAGTAACCGCCATGCGCCTTGGCGATGTTATTGATCAATTCCATGATGATGACGGTCTTGCCGACGCCGGCGCCGCCGAACAGGCCGATCTTGCCGCCCTTGGCATAGGGCGCCAGCAGATCGACGACCTTGATGCCGGTGACCAGAATTTCGGATTCCGTCGACTGGTTGACAAAGGCGGGCGCATCGCGATGGATCGGGAATCTCTGCTTGGTCTCGACCGGGCCGCGCTCGTCCACCGGGTCGCCGATGACGTTAATGATGCGTCCCAGCGTTTCCGGGCCAACCGGCACCATGATCGGGCCGCCGGTATCGGTGACTTCAAGGCCACGCACGAGGCCTTCGGTCGAGTCCATGGCCACGGTACGGACCACCGATTCACCGAGATGCTGCGCCACCTCCAGCACTAGTTTCTGGCCCTGGTTTTCGCATTGCAGCGCGTTCAGAATCGCCGGCAGGTCGCCTTCGAAACGCACGTCAACCACGGCGCCCATGACCTGGGAGACTGAGCCGACAAGGTTTTTCGCCATCTTATAAAGCTCCTATTCGCATATTCCTGGTTTCCGGACTGGCGCCTACAGCGCCTCGGCGCCCGAAATGATCTCGATGAGTTCCTTGGTGATCGCCGCCTGACGGGCGCGGTTATACTGGATGCTCAGACTGTCGATCATATCGCCGGCATTGCGGGTGGCGCTGTCCATGGCGGTCATGCGCGCGCCCTGTTCGCTGGCGGCGTTTTCAAGCAGCGCGCGATAGACCTGCACGGAAATGTTCCGCGGCAACAGCGCATCCAGTATCTCCGATTCCTCCGGCTCATATTCATAGAGCCTATCGGCGCCGGCAGCTTCCTCGCCCTCCTTCGCCTCCGGCGGCGCGAAGGGAATCAGCTGTTGCTGCGTCACGACTTGCGTCATCGCCGACTGGAACCGGTTATAGACGATCGTGCAGATATCGAATTCGCCGGCGTCGTACATGCGGGTGATCTTGTCCGCCACGTCCCCGGCGTCCGCGAAGGTCAGCGACGGCTTGCCGATATCGTTGACAACATCGATGATGCTGTTGCGATATTCGCGGCGCAGCTGGTCGTTGCCCTTCTTGCCCACGCATAGGATCTTCACCGTCTTGCCCTGGTCGCGGAGGGCGCGGATGTGGGCTCGCGAGGCACGGACAATCGACGTGTTGAAGCCGCCACACAGACCACGGTCTGCGGTGGCGACGATCAACAGGTGAACATCGTCCTTGCCGGTACCGGCCAACATCGCTGGCGCGCCGGGCCGACCGGCCGCGGCGGCAGCCAGAGAGCCCAGCATGCGGTCCATGCGCTCGGCGTAGGGGCGAGCAGCTTCTGCCTGCTCCTGCGCGCGGCGCAACTTGGCCGCGGCGACCATTTTCATGGCCAACGTGATCTTCCGCGTCGACTTGACGCTGGTAATCCGGGTTTTGAGGTCCTTAAGGGTGGGCATACCGTCCGATCCCGCCTTTCGTTATTCGATTTTTACGCCCGGCCCGCCGATCAGGCGAAGGTCTTGGCGTAGCTGTCGAGGAACGCGGTGAGTTTCGCGTCGGTGTCGTCCGAGATCGCCTGCTCGGTGCGGATCGCCGCCAGAATCTCTTCCCCCTTGGCGCGGACTTCGCCCAGCAAACCCTGCTCGAAGCGGGTCACGTCGGATACCGCGATCGGGTCCAGATAGCCGCGCACGCCCGAGAAGATGGAAACCACCTGCTCTTCGACGGGAAGCGGGGAATACTGGTCCTGCTTCAAGACCTCGGTCAGGCGCGCGCCGCGGCTCAAAAGCTGCTGCGTCGCTGCGTCGAGGTCCGACGCAAACTGCGCGAAGGCCGCCATTTCACGATACTGGGCCAGTTCCAGCTTGATGGATCCGGCCACCTGCTTCATCGCCTTGATCTGCGCCGCCGAACCGACGCGGCTGACCGACAGGCCGACATTGATGGCCGGACGGATGCCCGAATAGAACAACTCGGTCTCCAGGAAAATCTGACCGTCGGTAATCGAGATCACGTTGGTCGGGATATAGGCGGAGACATCGCCGGCCTGGGTTTCGATCACCGGCAGGGCTGTCAGCGAACCGTTACCGGCGGCGTCGCCCATCTTCGCCGAACGTTCCAGCAGGCGCGAATGCAGATAGAAAACGTCACCCGGATACGCCTCGCGGCCCGGCGGGCGGCGCAGCAGCAGCGACATCTGGCGATAGGCGACGGCCTGCTTGGACAGATCGTCATAGACGATGACCGCATGCATGCCATTATCGCGGAAATACTCGCCCATCGTGCAGCCGGTATAGGGCGCCAGGAACTGCAGCGGGGCAGGCTCCGACGCGGTCGCGGCGACGACGATGGAATATTCCATCGCACCCTGGTCTTCCAGGGTCTTGACGATCTGCGCGACGGTGGAGCGCTTTTGGCCGACCGCGACATAGATACAATACAGCTTCTTCGACTCGTCGTCGCCAGCATTGATGGTTTTCTGATTGATGAAGGTATCGATCGCGACGGCGGTCTTGCCGGTCTGGCGGTCACCGATGATCAGCTCGCGCTGGCCGCGGCCGACCGGCACCAGGCTATCGACCGCCTTCAGGCCGGTCTGCATCGGCTCATGCACCGATTTGCGCGGGATGATGCCCGGGGCCTTGACCTCGACGCGCTTGCGCTCGGCACCCTCGATCGGGCCCTTGCCGTCGATCGGATTACCAAGACCGTCGACCACGCGCCCCAGCAAGCCCTTGCCCACCGGCACGTCGACGATTTCGCCGGTCCGCTTGACGGTGTCGCCTTCCTTGATGTCACGGTCGCTGCCGAAGATAACGATACCGACATTGTCGGTCTCGAGGTTCAGAGCCATCCCCTTGATACCACCGGGGAACTCGACCATTTCACCGGCCTGCACCTGGTCAAGGCCGTAGACGCGCGCAACGCCGTCACCGACCGAAATCACCTGGCCAACCTCGGCGACTTCCGCCTCGGCGCCAAAATTGGCGATCTGTTCCTTAATGATGTTGGAAATTTCCGCAGCCCGGATTTCCATCAGCCTGCCCCTTTCATCGCGAATTTAAGCTTCTGCAACTGAGTGCGAAGCGAGGAGTCAATCATGCGGCTGCCGACCTTGACGATCAGACCGCCGAGAATGGAGGGATCAATACGCGGCGCAATGGCGACCTTGCCGCCAAGCGCCTTCTTGAGTGAATCTTCCAGCGCTTTGACCTGTGAATCGCTGAGCGGATGGGCCGAGACCACATCCGCTGTAACCTCGCCACGCCGCGAAGCCAGTTCTTCCAGATAGGCGCGAATTATGCCCGAGAGCACAAACAGCCGGCGGTTAGCCGTGACCACGCCAAGAAACTTCTTGGTCAGAGCGTCGGTGCCCATTTTATCGAGCAGTGCCGACATCGCCTTCCACTGTTCGTCGCGGTCCAGCACGGGGCTGCGCACGAGGCGCATCATGTCCTCGCTCGCGCCCAGCGCGTTCTGGAGCGCGACAAGATCTTTTGCGACCACATCCAGCGCCTTGCCTTCGTCCGCCAATTCGAACAAAGCCGCGGCGTAGCGGCCCGTCAATCCGGACTCAGCTGCCTTGCCTGCCAAGGGATACTCCCTGAAAAATACCGAACGATCCCGCACGTGCGGCGGACGTTACCAAAAGCTCGGAAAGCCTTGATTACTGCCCCCGCCCGTCCGCGGCGCGCCGTCTTTAACATAAGGCACAGTGGGTGGCAAGCCGAGTCTGGCCGGGTTTTCCCGCAGCGCGGCAAAACGAGGCCGTTCGACATACGCCGCCCCGTCCCGGACCGTTCGACAAGAGAGGCGCCGGCAGGCTATTCTTGCCGTCGGACAAGTATCCTGAGCGACGGGAAGCTGGCGATGGCTGGAACGGTCATGGCCTGCGTCGAGAATGTATATCGAGACCAGTGATAATAAGGAGGCGTAATCGATGATAACGGCAATCGTGAATTTCGACCTGCCCGAGGGCATGACCGCCGACCAGGCCAGGAAAATGTTCGAGGCCTCGGCCCCCCGATACGAAACCGTGCCTGGGCTGGTGCGAAAATATTATTTATGCGATGCCGACGCCCGCACCGGCGGCGGGGTTTATTTGTGGAAAGATCGCGAGTCCGCCGAGGCACTTTATGAAGGCGGCTGGCGCGAGACGATCCGCGAGCGTTTCGGCAACGACCCCAGGGTCGCCTGGTTCGACACGCCGGTAATCGTGGACAACAGCTGAGCGAGCCCTATTCGACCAGATAGCGGGCCACGGCGTCCTCGTCCCATTCGATGCCGATGCCTGGAACGTCTGGCGCGATGACATGTCCTTCCGCCGCCTGCAGCTTCCGCTTCAAGACAGGCTGGCCCCAGTCGACATATTCCAGCCAGTGGCGCGTGGGGGTGACGGGCAGCAGGTGGGCGCTGATTTCGGGATAGAGATGCGACGAAAGCGTCAGGCCGCAGCCGTCGGCCAGCCC
>DAOVHN010000403.1 GCA_030671915.1 Pseudomonadota bacterium | reverse complement strand
GCGCGGTCGAGCTGGCCGACGAACTTGAAGCCGTACCAGACGGCGATCACGATGCCGACGAGGACGGCGAGTTTGCTGAATCCGAATCCGAACATGGCGTTGTCTTAAGCTTTTGGTGTATGGGCGGTCAAGCGTATCACAACCCGTAGCGGCTCCAGACCGCCCGTTCCTCGATGGCCGACATAATGTCGGCGGCGATGTCGGCGCGGCTTTCGACGCCGAATCGCTTCTGCAGCCAGCCCCGCGCCACCTTGATCGGCCGCAGCTTGACCTTTTCGCCGAATTTCTCGCGCAGAACGCCGTGCAGGTTGCCGACCCCGTCGGTCAGCCCCAGTTCAACCGCCTTGCGGCCGGTCCAGATCGTGCCGTCGAACAGCTCGTCCGGCTTTTCGCCGATGCGCGCGCCGCGGCGTGTCCGGACCCAGGCCTTGAACTGGTCGTGGACGTCCTCCTGGATCGCGGTCAGCCGCTCCACGTCCTTCGGGTCTTCCGGGCTGAAGGGGTCCAGCATGGCCTTCGAGTCGCCGGCCTTATGGATGCGGCGCTCGACACCGGCCTTGGCGATCAGCTCGGTGAAACCGAAACCGGCCGAGATCACGCCGACCGAGCCGACGATGGAGGCGGCCTCGGCGTAAATATGGTCCGCCGCGCAGGCCAGCCAGTAGCCGCCCGACGCGGCCACATCCTCGCAGAAGGCGTAAACCGGAATATCCTGCTCCTCGGCGAGCGCGCGGATGCGCGCCGCCATCAGCGCCGACTGCACCGGCGACCCGCCCGGCGAGTTTATCGCTATGGCGACGGCGGCCTTCTTTTTGGTCTTGAAGGCGCGCTCGATGGCGTCGTTCATGTCCTCCAGCGTCAGGCCCTTGCGGCCGATGCCGACCTGTCCGATTACCCCGGAAAAGCGCAGCACGGGCACGACCGGCCCCGCCGCGAACCGCTTCGCCAGCCAGTTGCCCATCAACGGAACCCTCTCCAGTCTGCTTTCTTTATAACGATGCGCCATGGCGGCTAACATAGGGACCGGCGATTGGGGCGACAAGACGGAATGCGGGTCTACAGCGTCAGCGCACTGCCATCGCGCAGGATGGAGAGCGCGTCGTCCGTGTACTCGCCGTCTTCTTCATGCAGCACAAGGCCGGCGCTCAGGCGCATCGGTGTTTTTACGCCGGGCCGGGCGCGGACGATGACGCGTTTGGCCTCGCGGCCCGGCTTGGGCCATAGCGGGAAGACCACGATGCCGCCGGCGCGGCCATGGAACAGGGCCAGTAGTTCGTCCAGCCGGTCGGCGCGGTGGATGAAGGTGACGGCGCCCTTGGGCTTGGCCATGCGAAGCGCGAAATCGGCCCAATCAGCCAAAACCGCCTCGCCCTCCACGTTTGCCGCGGCCTTGGAGGCATCGGGCGGCGGGTCGGCGCGTTCGGCGGGCAGGTAAGGGGGGTTGGCGATCACATGGTCGAAATCGCGGCCTTCCAGTTCCCTCGGCGGGCGCAGCAAGTCGCCATCCAGGATCGCCACGCGGCCTTTCATGTCGTTCAGTTCCACATTGCGGCGCGCCAGCGCGCCCATCTCCGGCTGAAGCTCCAGCCCCGTCACCCGCGATCCCGGCACGCGGTGGGCGAAACATAGCGCCGCCGCGCCGGCACCCGTGCCGACATCGAGCAGCCTTTCCGTGCTGGCCGCCGGCACGGATGCCGCCAGCAACACCGGGTCCACCGCCACGCGATAGCCGCCCTGGGGCTGGTACAGGCCAACCTGTCCGCCCAGCAGGCTGTCGGCCTTGTCCGCCACGGCCTCGGTCTCGCCGGCATCGGCCAGCAGGCGCCGCGCCGCCTCGTAATCCTCGTCGGCCACCATTATTCGGCGCGGGATCGCGGAGGCCGACCCCTCGGCGAAGCTCATATGGGTATCCAGCACTATCGTCTCAATATTCTCGCCGGCCAGCATGGCCGACACCCAGGACAGCTGCACCGGATCGCCGGTTCGCAAAATTTCCTTCATGGCCTATTCTAAAGTCATGTCCTATACAGGTGCGCTTTTTGGTCCACTTGACCATGCGTTTGGTTAAACTATGCTCGCTGCAAATTCGCAAGCCCATTGAACACAGGGGAATCCGTTGGCAATCGTCGGCGCGGAAAAGAAACAGGCGGCCAAGCCGTCGCTGGATGTGTTGCACGGCCTCGTCAAAAACGACCTGGCCGCGGTCAATCGCCGGATTATTGAAAAGATGCAGAGCCCGGTGGCGCTGATCCCGCAGCTTGCCGGCCATATCATCGCGGCCGGCGGCAAGCGGCTGCGGCCGATGCTGACGCTGGCCGCGGCCAGGCTGTGCGGTTACGGCGAGGGCGAACGCCATTGCGCGCTGGCGGCCTGTGTCGAGTTTATCCATACCGCGACCCTGCTGCATGACGACGTGGTGGACGAATCCCTGCTGCGGCGCGGGCAGGAATCCGCCAACGCGGTCTGGGGCAACCAGGCGTCTGTGCTGGTCGGCGATTTCCTGTTTTCGCGATCCTTCGAGCTGATGGTCGAGGACGGCTCGCTGGAGGTTCTGCGGATTCTGTCCAACGCGTCCGCCGTGATCGCCGAGGGCGAGGTGTTGCAGTTAGTCACCACGAACGATACCGGCACCGGAGAAGAGGATTACCTTGAGGTCATCCGCTGCAAGACCGCGACCCTGTTCGCCGCCGCCGCCGAAATTGGCGCCGTGGTCGCCGGCCGCCCCGAGACCGAGCAACGGGCGCTGGCCGATTACGGCATGAACCTGGGCATCGCCTTCCAACTGATCGACGATTTGCTGGATTATTCCGCGCTGCAGGCGCAGTTGGGCAAGACCGTCGGCGACGATTTCCGCGAGGGCAAGATGAGCCTGCCTGTCGTCCTGGCATTTGCACGCGCCAACGACGAGGAACGCGAATTCTGGACCCGCGCGATGGAGCGGATGGAACAGGAAGAGGGCGATCTGGGACAGGCCATCGCGCTCTTGCAGAAACATGGCGTGTTGGACGAAACCGCGGCCCGCGCCCGCGATTACGCGGTTCGCGCCAAACAGGCGCTGGCCGTCTTCGCCGATGGTGAAATACGCGCCGCCATGATGGATGCCGTCGATTTCGCGGTGGACCGGGCCTACTGAGACAAATCCCCCGTCCCTGTTTCCCGACGCGGAGCGATGTCGCGCGGCGCCGGAAAAACTGAGTTGCCCGCCTATTCCGCCGGGTGACTGAGGCGGGCTATGCGTTGTTCGCGTTCTTCCAGTTCGGCCTCGGCGCGTTCCAGGAGATCTTCCACCGCGTCACGCTGGCCGTAATAGGCGAGGCCGACCCTGATTCTGATCGACGAATGGGTGGCTTATGCGCGCCAGTTACACGATGCGAGTGATTTGCCAGGCGGCAGCTTCGAAACACATTTTACATTTGCCCAGGCCCTCACCGAATCGGCCAAACTT
>DAOVHN010000063.1 GCA_030671915.1 Pseudomonadota bacterium | reverse complement strand
CTGGTCCTGGGCCTCGGTTTTCCGCTGGAGCATCTGGCCGAGGCCACATCGGTTATCGTCCTGATCGTCTTCGCGCTGGTAAATCTGGCGCTGGTGATGATCAAACGCCGCGGCACGCCGGCACCCGAGGGCATCCGCACCTACCCGATCTGGATCCCCGCCATCGGCTTCGCCGCCAGCGCCGGCTTCCTGGCCCTGCGGTTCCTGTGGGGATAGGACTCGTTCCCTTGTCTCTTGCCGACAATGCATGCCGGGCCTAGAGCCTTTTCCGACCATATGGAGCCGCTCTGTTGCCCTCCGGCGGCCAGACCGTCAGGCATCCCGCGCGGCGCGATGCTGGCGTATCGGGCAAGCGAGATAACGCAGCGGATGGCCGCCGGAGGGCAACCCGAAGGGACGCGGCGCTTTCGGCCCGGGGCTGCGTCGCAGCCCTCGACCGTAGCCCCGCTACGCTCTTCGGACCGCTCCTGTCCCCGGGCCGAAATCGCCACGTCAGAGCGGTTCCATATGGTCGGAAAAGGCTCTAGCTTGTGCGGAGAATGAAAGGCGGGAGCGTGGACGGTATGAAAGAGCGGCTCAGTGCATTGCGGGCCGAGATGGCCCGCCAGGGGATGGATGGGTTCATCGTGCCCCATGCCGACGAATTCCAGAACGAATATCTGCCGCCGAGCACCGAGCGGCTGGCCTGGATCACCGGGTTCACCGGGTCGGCCGGGGCCGCGGTGGTCCTGAAGGACAGGGCGGCGGCCTTCACCGACGGGCGCTATACCATCCAGATCCGCGAGCAGGTGGACGGTGAGCTGTTCGACATCCGCCATATCTCGGACGAGCCGCCGAAGGACTGGGTCGCCGAACATCTGGGTCGGGGCGGCAAGCTGGGCTACGACCCCTGGCTCCATACCGAACGCGCGTTGAAAGTCTGGCGCAAGGCGGCGGAAAAGGCGGGCGGCGAGATGGTGGCGGTCGAGCGCAACCCGCTGGACGCCGTCTGGGCCGATCGCCCCCCCGCCCCGGCCGCCCCGATCGCGCCGCATGGCGAGGAATTCGCCGGCGAAACCTCGACCTCCAAGCGCGAGCGGGTGGCGAAGACGCTGGCCGACGCTGGCGCCGACAGCGCCGTCATCACCGCCCCCGATTCCATCGCCTGGCTGTTGAATATCCGTGGCAGCGACGTGGCACATACGCCGTTGCCGCTGTCCTTCGCCATCCTCTATGCGACCGGGCGCGTCGAATGGTTCGTCGATCCCGCAAAGGTGGGGCCGGACATGGCCGGACATCTCGGCGACGAGGTGACGGTGCGCGGTGCGGACGAGTTCGAGCCGGCGCTGTGGGCGCTGGGCAACAACCGGGTGCTGGCCGACCCCGCGGGCACGGCGGCGCTGGTGTTCGAGCGGTTGGGCAAGGCGGGGGCGCAGGTTGTGCGCGCCGACGACCCCTGCCAGCTGCCCAAGGCCTGCAAGAATTCGGTCGAGATCGAGGGCATGCGCGCCGCCCACCGCCGCGACGGGGTCGCGCTGACCCGCTTCCTGAGCTGGCTGGGGGGGCAAGCGCCGAAGGGCGGCGTCGGCGAGATCGCGGCAGCCGACAAATTGCAGGCCCTGCGCTTCGAGGGCGAGCTTATCACCGACCTGTCCTTCCGCACCATTTCCGGCTCCGGCCCCAACGGCGCCATCGTGCATTATTCGGTGACCCCGGAAAGCGACCGTACGCTCGGGCCCGGCGAGCTGTACCTGGTCGATTCCGGCGGGCAGTATCGCGACGGCACGACGGACGTCACACGTACGGTTGCCATCGGCGAACCGACGGCGGAAATGCGCGACCGCTTCACCCGCGTGCTCAAGGGCCATATCGCCATCGCCACCGTACGTTTCCCGGAGGGCACCACGGGCTCGCATCTCGACATCCTGGCGCGCCAGGCGCTGTGGCGGGCGGGGCTGGATTACGACCACGGCACCGGTCATGGCGTCGGCAGCTTTCTGGGCGTCCATGAAGGCCCGCAGCGCATTTCCAAGATTCCCAACAAGGTGGCGCTGAAGCCCGGCATGATCGTCTCCAACGAGCCCGGCTACTACAAGACGGGCGAATACGGCATCCGCATCGAGAACCTGGTCTGCGTGACGGCAGTGGAAATCGAGGGCGCGGAAAAACCCATGCTCGGCTTCGAAACCCTGACCCTGGCCCCCATCGACCTGGCCCTGGTGGACACGGCCCTCCTGACACCGCCCGAAACCGAATGGCTGAACGCCTACCACACGGACGTACGCGAAACCCTGACCCCGCTGGTGGATGGCGACACGGCCGCCTGGCTGGCCGAGGCGACGCGGGCAGTGGGATAGTCTCACCCTTCCAGCGTTGGCCGAGCGGCCTCATCCTTCGACAGACAAGCATGAGGAGGCCCGGAGGGTGGATGCCGGGTGGTGTAGATTTGTGCAGGTTCGCCCGCCGGCGCCCGAGGCGATTCGGCCGCGATCCGGGCCCGCCCACGGCCGGATCGCCCCCCGGCGGGGAAAACAGGCAGGAAAGATGTATGCGAGGAGTATACGAGGAGTAAGCGAGGGGTATTCGAAGGGTGTGCGAAGGGTAGCCGAGGGGCATGGAAAGAGTAGCCGAGGAGATGCGCGCGAGAGCACGCCCCGAGCGCCGGCCTCATCCTTGTCTGTCGAAGGATGCGCCGGGGTGAAGCCTCGCTGACAGCAAGAGGCGCCCACTGTAATCCCACGTCCTGCGCCGCCCTCGGCAACCATTCCCGTTAACCCCCCATCAACCCCAATTTGCGATCATGTCGCCGACCGCAACCGGAAAGGGAGGGGACTGGAAATGCGACAAATGGAACGACGGATGCACCGGATTTGTTGCGGTCTTTGCGTTACCCTGGCGCTCTCGGGCTGTGCGACGAGCGTTACGGTGTTCGACGAGGACCCGGACAATCTGGTCTATTCCGGGACGCGGCGGGACCTGGATGGCTGGGCTTTCCTCCATGGGGGGTTTCTGGACCTGCCCTTTTCCTTCGTCTTCGATACCGTCCTGCTGCCCTACACCATCCCCAAGACGATCGCGAGTTATGCGGCCAACGACGCAGGGGAGCCGGGTCCGTTGGGCGAAAGCGAAAAGGCTGGGGAGGACGGCTGATGGCGAGGCTGAAGTCCCTGATCTATCCGGGCGAAACCATTCTGTTGCGCGAGGAGCGGTCGGTCGGGGAAATCGCGGCGCGGGTGGTTGTGCTGTTCGCTGCCACGGGCGGATTGTTCATGGCCCTGTATCGCGGCATCGGTCATATCGGCCGCTGGCTCGACAGCATGGGCGGAATGATAAGCCTTTTGACAGGCCTTTTTGCGATCTTCCTGCTGGCGGTATATTGGCCCGTAATTCTCACATTGCCTTTCGACTGGTTGCTCTCGAAGCTGAGGTCAGACCATTGGCGCATCGCCGTTACCGACCAGCGGGTGCTGGTGCGGCGGGGGCTGCTGGGCGGTGGGCATAACGAGATGATGCGCTACGATCTGGAAGACTGCCGTTATGACAGGGCGAGCGGCAAAATCGTACTGACCGGCTCGGGCCGCGAACTCGCCATCGACTGCAGCCAGGCCCAGGCGGTGCGAATCCTGAA
The DNA here is from genome assembly GCA_030671915.1 of Pseudomonadota bacterium. Classification (GTDB taxonomy): domain Bacteria; phylum Pseudomonadota; class Alphaproteobacteria; order UBA8366; family JADFVY01; genus JADFVY01. The sequence goes on along the minus strand of DAOVHN010000063.1, from coordinate 5,159 downwards.
GGCGCTGGGGCGGGACGAGGCAGGCAGCTAACCCCGCGGCGGTGCGGTCGAGCCCCTCACCACCAGGCGCACTTCCACGCGCGTGCGATGGCGGACGGGCTTGTCTTCGATGCGGTTGACCAGGTAGTCGGCGGCGAGTTCGCCCATTTCGGCGGACGGCACATGCATGGTGGTGAGCCCGGGGGGGATATGGCTGGAGAATTCGGTGTCGTCGAAGCCGACCACCGACAGGTCGCCCGGCACCTCCAGCCCCATGGTGGCGGCCTCGAAGATGGCGCCGAAGGCCAGCAGGTCGTTGCCGCAGATCACCGCCGTGGGGCGCGTGGCGGCATCGCCCGCCATTACCGCGCGCAGCCCGTCGCGCGCCTCGCGTACGCCGTAGGGAATTTCGATGAAGCGGCCCTCTTCCAGCGCCAGGCCGCGTTGTGCCAAGGCCGCGCGCACGCCGTCGGCCCGCGCCGCCGCCCGGTCGTTGCCCTTGGCGACGCCGGCGATCATGGCGAAGCGGCGATGGCCGAGGTCGAGCAGGTAATTGGTTAGCCGCGCCGCGGCCTCGACATTGTCGAAACCGATGCAGGGGTGTTCCGCGTCGCCCTCGTCGACCCAGCTGTTTACATGCGGCACGCCGCGCGTCTTCATCAGCGCGTAGAGCGAGGGGTGGTGTTCGGTGCCCATCAGCATCAGCCCCTCGATGCCGCGTTCCAGCAGCGTCGTGGCCTGGCGCAACTCCTTGTCGATGCGGTAGTCGGAACTGGCCACCACCAGCGAGTATCCCCGCTCGTTCAACCGCGATTCAAGCCCCTGCACGCCGGTCGCGAAGATCGGATTATCGAGCGTCGGCACCACCGCGCCGATGGTGCGCGAGCGGCGCGAGGCCAGCGCACGGGCCGCCGCATCCGGCACGTAGCCCAGCGTGGCGGCGGCGGCCTGGACCCGCTCGCGCATTTCCTGGCCGACTTTTTCGGGGCGGTTCAGCACCCGGCTGGCGGTCGCCGGCGACACGCCGGCCAGCGCCGCGACATCCGACAGCTTCACCTGCTTTTCGCCGGCGCCTTCTGCAGTGCGAAATCGCTTTCTGGTTGATTTCTGCTCCATCCTCCTAGCCTGCCCGCCTGCCAGCAACAGCGCAAGGATATATTTTATCGATATATATCAATATGATAAACACAGCATTCCCGATCCGTTCGCGTGGGGCGACAAATTTACATTTGACAGACCGCCCCCTGGTTCCGCTATATTAGCCCTTAATGTGAAAGCGCTTTCACATACTGGCTGAAGGCGCAATCAGGCCCGGGGGCCGGTGGAAACCCCGCGGCGATGAACCGGGAGGGCCTCGACATGACGACGCGGCCGGAACAGGACCAGACCAACGGAACCCGCGGCGCCAACCGCAAGGGGCGCGGTTTCCTGATCGTCTTCTTCATCCTGTTCGCCCTGTTCACTCTCAATGTTCTTTTAGGCAAGGCCGGCATTCAGTTCGGCTGGGACTTGCCGTTCCTGCTGGGCGACGTTCCCGAATTCCTGCTTCTTCTGGTGGCGGCTGTGTTTTTGATGCTGGCTGCTTTGGGGCGGGAACGGGAGCAGTCCGGCGACTAGCAGTGTTCATGAAAAACCAGGGAGAACAAACACCATGACTGACCGTAAAGACGACGACACACGCCCGCTGAAACCGATGGAAGGGCAAGACCGCCGCGATTTCATGCGTACGGCGGCCACTCTGGGCTTCACCACCGCCGTGGTTGCGGCCGGGGCGGGGGCGTTGAGCAAGCCCGCCGCGGCGCAGACGGCGGCCGAGGAAAAAGAGCGCAAGGCCGCCGCCAAGCACACCATGACCATCGGCACGGCGTATAAGATCGGCACCACCCGGTCCTATCCGATCATGCAGCTTAACCTGAAGGAAAACATCCAGAACCTGACCAACGGCCAGGTCTATGTGAAGCTGGCCCCCGGCGGAGAGATCGGTACCGGCACCAAGCTGGTGGAGAAGGTCCAGGCCAATACCATCCAGGCGGCGCAGCATTCGCTGTCGAACTTCGCACCCTTCGCGCCGGCGGTCGACCTGATCAACCTGCCCTACTGGTGCGGCGAGAATCAGCGCTTCGTGAATCTGGTCACCTCGGATGCCTGGCAAACGGAAGTGAACAGCCGGGTCGAGGCCAAGGGCTTCAAGCCGCTGTTCTATTTCTGCATCGACCCGCGCACGGCCTCCAAGCGCCGCGGCCTCGGCGACGAGCCGTTCCGCACGCCCGACGACATGAAGGGCATCAAGTTCCGCGTGCCGGGCTCGAAGATCCTGCAGCAGTTCTATCGCCTGATCGGCGCCAATCCGACGCCGGTGGCCTGGGGCGAAACCCCGTCTGCGATCAAGCAGGGCGTGGCCGATGCGCTGGACCCGGCGGTCGAGGCGCTGTATGCCTTCGGCTTCAAGGATGTCCTGTCCTGGGTCACCTTCAATCGCTCGGTGCCGGATAGCCAGGTCTATTCCTGTAACCTGGAATGGTTCAACAGCCTGCCCAAGGACGTGCAGGAAGGCATCGATTTCGCCAGCGAAGTCACCTTCCAGCAGAACCTGGCCCAGGTGCCGGCAAGCCGCGCCTTCGCCATGGCCGAAATGGCCGCGGCCGGCGTCAAGTTCCACTCGCTGACCAAAGACGAATACGCTCAGTGGGTCGAGGCCGGCGGCCAGCAGCGCAAGGAATGGGACGACTGGAAGAAGGAACTCGGCGGCTCGATCGCGACCTTCGACAAGCTGTTCGAAGCCGCGAACACGCAGAGCAAATACACCGTCCACGACGTTTAGCTCGATCTCATGGAGGGCCTGCCGCGATGGCGGCCCTCCATTTTCGTTGCCTCTGACGGTCAGCGAGGCTCCACGCCGGCACATCCTTCGACAGGCTCAGGATGAGGAGCGTGTGGTTAGAGAGAAGAAAATCCTCATCCTGAGCCTCCTCATCCTGAGCTTGTCGAAGGACGAAGGATGAAGCCACTCGACCGCCCTTCGGGAATTTTTGAATGCTCGATCTGTTGCGAAAACTCGACCGGCATGGAGAACGGGTGCTCCTGCTGATCCTCTATTGTTTCATCGTGCTGGCCATCTTCACCGAGGTCGTGCGGCGTTTCGTGCTGCTTTATTCCTCGGTCTGGGGCGAGGAGACGGCGCGCTACGCCTTCATCTATCTGGTGTGGATCGGCGCGGCCGTGGCGGTAAGGGAGCGCGCCCACATCCGTATCGACGTCGTCATGCATTACCTCCCGCCGCGCGGCGTCGCTGCGCTGTACCTGGTCGGCGACCTGCTGACCGCGGTGCTGGCCGGTTTCGCGATCTACTGGTCGATACACCCGGTCATGGTGTCATGGAAATTCGGCAATGTCACCGACGGCCTGCGCATCGTGCGCGTCTGGTTCCTGATGGCGGTGCCGCTGGGCTTCACCCTGGTGATGTACCGGCTGGTGCAATCGATCATCCGCGATATCGGCGACCTGCGCGCCGGACGCCCGCCCTATACGGGCGAGAAGCTTTTCGATTAGGGGGCGCGGGAAATGTACAACATGTATGGCATTCCCGAGGCCTCCACCGAGCTTGGCTGGGCGATCGGCCTGCCGCTGTTGTTGATGGTGCTGCTGTTCGCCATGGCGGTGCCGATCTGGGTCTCGCTGGGCGTGGCGGCGATCGCGCTGTTGATGTCGACCGAGGTGCTGCCGCTGACGCTCTTCGGCGAGGCGCTGTTTTCCGGCATCGACACCTTCGCGCTGATCGCCATCCCGCTGTTCATCCTGACCGGCGACGTGCTGGTGCGATCGGGCCTGTCCAACAAGCTGCTCGACGTGGCCGAGGCGACGATGGGCAGCCTGCGCACCGGGCTGGGCACCTCGACCGTGCTGGGCTGCGGCTTCTTCGCCTGCATTTCAGGCTCCGACGCGGCCGGCGCGGCGGCGGTGGGGCGCATTACCATCAAGCGCCTGACAGACAGCGGCTATCCCCTGCCCTATGCCTGCGCGGTGGTGGCGGCGGGGTCCTGCACCGGGATACTGATCCCGCCCTCGATCGCCTATATCATCATCGGCCTGGTGCTGGGCATTTCCGCCTCGACGCTGTTTCTGGCGGCGGCCGTTCCCGGCGTGATGATCATGATCTCGATCATGATCACCAACGTCATCATCAACCGGCGCAGGGGCTACGAGCACAGCCGCGCGCAATTCTCGTTCGCCCGCTGGGGCAAGGCGGTGTGGGACGGCAAGTTCGCCCTGATGATTCCCTTCATCATCCTGGGCGGCATCTATTCCGGCATCTTCACGCCAACCGAGGCGGCGGCCATCGCGGTGGTCACGACCATCGCCATCGGCATGATGCAGGGTACGCTGACGCTGGCCGACTTCCCGAAGATGCTGGAAAGCTCCGCCAAGGTAAACGGAGTCATCGTGCCGATCATCGCCTTCGCGCTGCCGCTGGCCCAGGTGCTGTCCGCGCTGGAAGTGCCGCAAACCTTCGTGCAGGGCATCACGACGCTGACCAGCGACCCGACGCTGATCGTGCTGATGATGCTTGGCATCTTTATCGCGGCCGGTTGCGTCATGGAGACCACGCCGAACATCGTGATTCTATCGCCGATCATGCTGCCGCTGGCGCAGGAGATCGGCATGAACGATATCCAGTTCTGTATCTTCATGGTGACCTCGCTGGGCGTCGGTTTCATCACCCCGCCGCTGGGGCTCAATCTCTTCGTACTCTCGGGGCTAACCGGACAATCGGTGCTGGGCATCGCGCGACAGGCCGTGCCGTACGTGCTGTCGATGCTGGTGGTCGTACTGCTGCTCGCCTTCATTCCCGAAATTTCTCTCTGGGCCATACCGGAACGTCTCCGCTAGGCCTCTACCGCAGGACCAAGGACCATGGCTGTCGAGTATCTGAAGAAAGCGACCAAAACCTCCGCCACCGGCGAGGACGACACGCGGCGCATCGTTTCCGAAATGCTGGCCGATATCGAGGCCGGCGGTGAGGATCGCGTACGCCACTATGCCGCCAGCCTGGACGGTTGGACCGGCGATATCGTGGTGTCGCGCGACGAGATCGCGGCGGCGGCGGAAAAGGTGCCGCAAAGACTGCGCGACGATCTGCAATTCGCCCATGAACGCGTACGCAAATTCGCCGAGGCGCAGCG
>DAOVHN010000636.1 GCA_030671915.1 Pseudomonadota bacterium | reverse complement strand
CTCGTCGGTCGGGAAGGCCGCCGCGATTTCGTCCCTGCCCGCTGTCGCCGAGTGGATATGCCCGATTCGTCGCCCGACCTCGGCCGCGACGGCCGGGTCTGCCCTACCCTGCCGCAACTCCTCTTTCCACGGGAGATGAGTCGCCGGATCCAGATAGGGCATGGCGAACAGGCCGGCTTGCGCATCCCAGGCCAGGATTTCAGGCGCGGCGTCCGGTTCGATTTCACGCGCCGTCTCCATCCAGGCAACCTCATAGGCGTTGCGCCCAACCGGCACCCGCCAATCCATCTCGACCCTCAGCTTCGCCAGGGCACGTTTGATGCAGATCGGGCCGCTGGGGAGATCAATGCGCCAGATATCGGAGGAAACCCCACCCGCCAGCGCCTCGAAGGGTGGCAGTTCGTCGCCTCGCCACAAGCCCAGCCTCGACAACGCCTCTTTCAGGAAAGCGTGCTCGTCCATATCCGGACGCCGCTTCAGGTTTCCTCGAATTTGCGCATCAGCCGTTCATGCACCTTGGGTGGCACGAACTGGGCGACATCGCCGCCAAGACGGCCGACTTCCTTGACGAAACGCGAGGAAATGAACTGGTTGTTGTCGGACGCCATCAGGAAAACGGTCTCCACCTCGGCATTGAGCCGCCGATTCATGGCCGCCATCTGGAACTCGTATTCGAAATCGGATACCGCCCGCAGGCCGCGGACGATAACGGATGCGCCGGCTTGGGCCACGAAATGCATCAGCAGATTGTCGAAGGGGCGCACCTCGATAATGGATTGCGCCTCGCGCGGCAGCACTTCCAGCCCTTCGCGCACCAGATCGACACGCTCACCGACGTTAAACAGCGGCTCCTTGCCGCCATTGGCGGCCACCGCGACGATGAGCTTGTCCACGAGATGCAGCGCCGAGCGGGCGATAACGTCCACATGCCCCACGGTGATGGGGTCGAAAGTGCCCGGGTATACGCCGGTTCTCGGATGGCTGTTCATGTTGATGTTGCTCTTTACGCTAGGTGATTGCGGGAAGACGGGGCGGTGTCAGCCCTCGCCGCCAGCGGGCGAGCCGCCGTTCTCGTCGCCGTCGCCGCCATTCCCGTCCTCACCGTTTTCGTCCTCGCCGTCCTCGCGCAGCCGTGCCACCGAGACCACCCGTTCGTCGCTGTCTACGCGGAACAGAGTCACGCCTTGGGTCTTGCGGCCGGCGATCCGGACATCGTCGATCGGGCAGCGGATCAGCTTGCCGGCATCGGTGACCAGCATGATCTGATCGGTCGGCTCTACCGGGAAGGCGGCGACCACCGGCCCGTTGCGGTCGGTCATCTCGATATTGGCGATGCCCTTGCCGCCGCGTTTGGTAATCCGGTACTCGTAGGCCGAGGAACGCTTGCCGAAGCCGTTTTCCGTCACCGCCAGGATGAATTCCTCGCGCTCGGCCAGTTCGGCGAACTCGGTGGGTGACAGTTCCGCGGGCGTGGGCTCCGCCTCGCCATCTTCGTCGCCCGACCGCCTGAGCGCCGCCGCGGCGCGCAGGTAATCCTGGCGCACTTCCATGTCGATCTCGGCGTGATACAGGACGGTCATCGAAATAATCCCGTCGTCCTTGGCCAGCCTGATCCCGCGCACCCCCGTGGATGTCCGGCCGCTGAACACGCGGACGTCGGATACCGGGAACCGGATGCACATGCCGAGCCGGGTCGACAGCAGGACGTCGTGATCCTTGGCGCAGGTTCGCACATTGACCAGCCTGTCCCCTTCGTCCAGCTTCATGGCGATCTTGCCGTTCGACTTGATATTCACGAAGTCGGACAGCAGGTTGCGCCGCACATTGCCGCCGGCCGTGGCAAACATGACATTGAGCTGGCTCCAGCTTTCCTCGTCTTCCGGCAAGGGCATGACGGTGGAGATGGACTCGCCCTCGTCCAGCGGCAAAAGATTGACCATTGCCTTGCCGCGCGCCTGCGGGCTGCCCATGGGCAGGCGGTAGACCTTCATCTGATAGACCATGCCGGTCGTCGAAAAGAACAGGAT
>DAOVHN010000613.1 GCA_030671915.1 Pseudomonadota bacterium | reverse complement strand
GCGCGGGGCGGCCCTCCGGGTGCGTTGCGGCCCTTGCCCGATGCGGGTGCATCGCGCCGCGGACCACGCCTGCCCGGCAGGCCGCCCCGCACCATCAAATGGGTTATTATCAACGCTCATTGGTATTAAATCCGGTTAATCGGCATACAGGTTATACACGCCGCGCTTCGGAATTTACCGCAAGGTCTTCGTCACCCGCGCGAACGCGCCGGTCCAGGGGATTGAAGCCGATGCGGTAGGCCAGTTCCGCCGGCTCGGCAATGTTCCAGATGCAGAAATCGGCCGCCTTGCCCCTGGCCAGGACCCCATTCGTCGCCTGCATCCCCAGCGCCCGGGCGGCATTGCGCGTTACCCCGGCCAGCGCCTCCTCGGGCGTCATGCGAAACAGCGTGCAAGCCATGTTGAGCATCAGCAGGATCGAGGTGGCTGGCGACGAACCGGGGTTGCTGTCGGTGGCGATGGCGATCGGCACGCCATGCCGCCGGAAGAGGTCGATGGGCGGCAGCTGCACCTCCCGCAAGGTATAGAAGGCGCCGGGCAGCAGCACGGCCACCGTGCCCGCCGCCACCATGGCCTTCACGCCGGCCTCGCCGGTATATTCCAGATGGTCCGCCGACAGCGCGCCATGGCGGGCCGCCAGCGCCGCGCCGCCGAGATCGGAAAGCTGGTCGGCGTGCAGTTTCACCGGCAGGTCCAGTTCGGCCGCGCGCCGGAAAACCCGTTCGGTCTGGGCCGGCGAAAAGGCGATCGATTCGCAAAAGGCGTCCACCGCATCGGCCAGTCCCGCTTCGGCCGCGGCCGGCAGGGATTCAGCGCAGACGAAATCGATATAATCGTCGGCCCGGCCCTCGAACTCGGCGGGCAGCGCATGGGCGCCCAGGAAGGTCGTGCGGACGGTGACGCCGGCCTGCTCGCCCAGCCGCCGCGCGACGCGCAACTGCTTCAACTCGGTCTCCAGATCCAGCCCGTAGCCCGACTTGATTTCGATCGCCGTGATCCCTTCGCGCGTCAGCGCGGCCAGCCGTTTTGCCGCCGAGTCCAACAGCGTCGCCTCGTCCGCCGCGCGTGTCGCCTTGACCGTCGAGACGATACCGCCGCCGGCCCGGGCGATTTCCTCATAACTGGCCCCCTCCAGGCGCATCTCGAACTCGCGCGCCCGGTTGCCGCCATGGACCAGGTGGGTGTGGCAGTCGATCAGACCGGGCGTGATCCATTGGCCCGGGAAATCGCAAACCTTGCGGGCCATGCCCTCGGGCGGGCCTGGCAGGTCGGCGCGCGGGCCGATCCAGGCGACGCGGCCGTCCTTCACGCCCAGCGCGGCGTCGCGAATGGCGCCCCAGGGGCCGGCCCCGACCTCCATGCTTGCGATGTTTCCGCCAACCCATATGACGTCCAACATAACGCGTGCCCTTTTCGAGAAACCGCATTATCGTTATGGACGAGGGGGAGCCGCCCCCGCAAGGGTGATGGTGTGTATCAGACATATGTTCCACCACCAACGTGGGCAGCAACGGAGGTCGTTACATATGCCGGTGGCACCGATCAAAACATTGTTTGCGGAGCAGGCATTGCTGCCCGATCGTTGGGCCCGCGATGTGCTGATCCATTACGGTCCGGTGGATGGCCGTATTCTCAAGATCGAGCGGGACGCGAAGGCCGGCGGCGACGATCATGTAGGGATCGTCATTCCCGGCATGCCCAACCTCCATTCCCATGCCTTCCAGCGCGCAATGGCTGGGCTGGCGGAACGGGCCGGCGGCAAGGATGACAGCTTCTGGACCTGGCGCCAGACCATGTACGGGCTGGTCTCAAGGATCGGTCCGGACGATATAGAGGCGATCGCCGCCCAGCTTTACGCCGAGATGCTTTGCCAGGGCTATACCTCGGTCGCGGAGTTCCACTATCTGCATAATCGGCCCGATGGCGGGCGCTACGCCAACCCGGCGGAGAACGCCCTGCGTGTCGCGCGCGCCGCGGATGCGGCGGGCGTCGCCATGACCCTGCTGCCGGTGCTCTACAGCCAGGGCGGTTTCAACGGAGAGCCGCTTAGTCCGGCACAGGAGAGGTTCCGCGGCGATCCGGCCTTCCTGGAAGAGGTCGCCGGCGCGGTGGAGAGGAGCTTTATCGACCGCACCTTCAACCGCACCG
>DAOVHN010000489.1 GCA_030671915.1 Pseudomonadota bacterium | reverse complement strand
TGCCGGCGCGCTGGTTTACCAGCCGCTTTCGACGGGCATCACCTACCAGTTGATCCCAAAGGCCTCTTCGGACCAGATACCCGTCTTCTCGATGGGCTATGGCCGCACCTCGGCCGCCAACGGCAAGGTGTTCGACTGGATATTCAACTTCCCGGCCACTTACTGGGACGGCGCGACCACGATCGTGCAGTATATCGCCGAGCAGGAAGGCGGGATGGACAAGTTGAAGGGCAAGAAGCTGGCCCTGGTCTATCACAACTCGGCTTATGGCAAAGAGCCGATCCGCACCCTGGAAGTCATGGCCGAGAAATTCGGTTACGAGCTGCTGCTGCTGCCGGTCGATCATCCGGGGCAGGAACAGAAGGCGACCTGGCTGCAAATCCGCAAGGAAAAGCCTGACTGGGTGATGATGTGGGGCTGGGGCGTGATGAACCAGGTTGCGATCAAGGAAGCCGCCTCCATCCGCTATCCGATGGACCGTTTCATCGGCATCTGGTGGTCCGGTTCGGAAAACGACGTGCTGCCCGCCGGCGACGCCGCCAACGGCTATCTGTCGGCCGCCGTGCATGCGTCGGGCGCAGATTTCGGCGCGCACAGGGACATCCTGAAGTTTCTGTACGACAAGGACAAAGGCGCGGGTGAGCGCGACCGTGTCGGCGAGGTGCTCTACAATCGCGGCCTTGTCGCGGCGATGTGGACCTCGGAAGCGATCCGCACGGCGATGAAGATCCACGGCACCAACGAGCCCACCGCGGCCCAGGTGCGCGATGGGTTCGAAAATCTCAAGGTCGACGAGGCGCGCCTGGCGGAACTTGGCCTGAAGGGCTTCACCTACGGCATCGAAATAACCTGTGCCAACCACAGCGGTCCGGGCAAGGCGGCGATCCAGCAGTGGGACGCAAAGTCCAAGCAGTGGCGGATCATCTCCAAGTTCTACGATCGCATGCCGGAAATCACCGGCCCCCTGATCGAAGAAGATTCGGCTGCCTACGCGAAGGAAAACAACATTACCCCGCGTGACTGCAACTAAGCCATGTTAGCCCCGTCCCCCTCGTGGGGGCGGGGTTTCTTCTCGGTTTTTTTATGACTTTCCAACAGGCGGCGGCGATATGAGCGAAGCGGCCCAAGTGAGCGGCGAGACGGCGGCGGACACGGTAGAAGCAATGCTGTCGGTCAACAATATCGAGGTCATCTACGACCATGTGATCCTGGTGCTGAAAGGCGTGTCGCTGGAAGTGCCGACCGGCGGCATCGTCGCCCTCCTCGGGGCCAACGGCGCCGGCAAGACCACGACATTGAAAGCGATCTCCAACCTGCTTCACGCGGAACGCGGCGAGGTCACCAAGGGCTCCATCCTGTTCGAGGGCGAGGCCGTGCAGGCGCTCACCCCGAACAACCTGGTGAAGCGCGGCGTCATCCAGGTGATGGAGGGGCGCCATTGTTTCGAACACCTGACCGTTGAGGATAACCTTTTGACCGGGGCCTATACGCGCAGCGACGGGCGCGCCGCCATCCGGCAGGACTTGGAAATGGTCTATGATTATTTCCCCCGCCTGCGGGAACGGCGCTCCAGTCTGGCCGGCTATACCTCGGGCGGCGAGCAGCAGATGACGGCTATCGGCCGCGCCCTGATGGCCCGGCCGAAGATGATCCTGCTCGACGAGCCGTCGATGGGCCTGGCGCCGCAGCTGGTCGAGACCATCTTCGAGAGGATCAGGCGCCTCAACGAACAGGAAGGCGTTACCTTCCTTCTGGCTGAGCAAAACACCAACGTGGCGCTGAAATACGCCACCTACGGCTATATTCTGGAAAATGGCCGCGTGGTGCTGGACGGCGCCGCGAAATCGCTGCGCGAGAACGAGGACGTCAAGGAGTTCTATCTGGGCCTGTCGACGAGTGGCCGGAAGAGCTATCGCGACGTAAAGCACTACAAGCGGCGCAAACGCTGGCTCGCCTGAGTCGCAATACGGGGACTCCACGATGACGGAATATTACGACGAGCTCGAGACGCGCGATCCCGGGGTGCGCGAGGCTGCGCAGATGACGGCGCTGGCGGGAGCAGTCGCCAACGCGAAAAGCAATGCGCCGGGCTTTGCGGAAATCCTGGCCGGTGTCGAATCGGGCGATGTGACCTCGCGCGGGGCTCTGGCGAAGCTGCCGGTGACGCGCAAGTCCGACCTGATCGAATTACAGGAGGCGGCGCCGCCCTTCGGCGGGCTGACGACGAAGCCGGCGCGCGAAATGGCGCGGCTGTTCATGTCGCCGGGCCCGATCGCCGACCCGGAAGGCCATGGCGCGGACTGGTGGCGCTTCGCCCGCGCCCTTTTTGCCGCCGGATTCCGCAAGGGCGACATCGTTCATAACTGTTTCGCTTATCATTTCACGCCGGCCGGTGCGATGTTCGAGTCTGCGGCCCATGCGCTGGGCTGCGCGGTCTGCGCCGGCGGCGTCGGCCAGACCGAAATGCAGGTGCAGGCGATCGCACATTTCGGCGCCGATGGCTATGCCGGAACGCCGGATTTCCTGAAGATCATCCTGGACAAGGCCAGGGAAATGGGCACGCGCGTCCCGACGCTGAAAAAGGCGCTGGTATCCGGCGGGGCGCTGCTGCCCCCGCTGCGCAAGGAGGTCCAGGACCAGGGCATCGATGTGCTGCAATGTTACGGCAGCGCCGACCTGGGCCTGATCGCCTACGAATCGGAGGCCGTTGAAGGCATGATCCTGGACGAAGGGATCGTCGTGGAAATCCTGCGCCCCGGCACCGGTGATCCGGTACCAGACGGCGAGGTTGGCGAGGTCGTGGTGACGACCCTGAACCGCGACTATCCGCT
>DAOVHN010000118.1 GCA_030671915.1 Pseudomonadota bacterium | reverse complement strand
TGGCCTCGTCGAGCATCTTGGTCAGCTTGGTCGGTACATAAATTTCCCCAAGCGGGATCGTGATCGTCCGCATCAACTCAGCCATGAATTATCCCTTTTTATGCGCAAATTCCCAGTATAGCTCGCGGGCCTGTCGGAACAGGGGGCCGGGCTGCAGGTCCCGGCTCTCGACCCGGGTGATCGGCATCACCTTGGCCAGATTGCCGGTGGTGAAGACCTCGTCGGCCTCCATGATTTCGGCCCAGGTCAGGGTGCGTTCATGCACTTCGATACCTGCTTTGCCAAGCAGGGCGGCGACGCGCTGGCGGGTGACGCCGTTCAGGAAGGTGCCGTTGGCCACCGGCGTATGCGCCGCGCCGTCCTTGCCGATCCAGATATTGGCGGTGGCCAGTTCGGCGACATTGTTGTTGCTGTCCAGCATGACCGCGTTGTCGAAGCCGCGCTTCGACGCATCCATCAGGGCGCGGGCCGAGTTCGGGTACAGGCATGAGGCCTTGGCGTCGGTCGGCGCCATGTCGGGCGCGGGGCGGCGGAACGGCGAAAGGCAAATCGACATGTTGCCCGGCTCCGGCATTTCCTTCTCGAAGACCGAAAGGCAGAAGCGCGTGCTGTCCGGGTCCGGCGCCACGAAGAACTGCGCGCCATTCTCCGCCCAGTACATGGGCCGGATATAGACCGCCGCGCCAGGCGCGAATTTCGCGATGCCCTCGCGCGCGATTTCTTCCACCTGTCCGGCCGAATATCGCGGCTTCAGCCCGAAACTATTGGCGGAATTGATCAGTCGCTGGCAATGGCGGTCCAGATCCGGCGCAACGCCCTCGAAAGAACGCGCGCCGTCGAACACGACCGAGGCCATCCAGGTGGCGTGGGTCAGGGGGCCGAGGAGCAGCGGTTCGCCGTCAACCCATTTGTCGTCAATGAAATGTACGCCCTGCATGGCGGCACGATAGCGCCGCCGGCGCAAAAGGGAAAGCCCGCAATACCGTAGCCGCGGAGCTTCGTCAGGATGCGGCCTTCAGCATCGCCTGGTATATGTTCCAGGTGACCTCCACGGACACGCCGCCCGCGATACTGCCCGCGGTCAGCATCGCCATTGTCGGTTTTTCCGGCACCGTCCGGTTACTGCGCCGGGGCATCGGTTCGACCGACCCCAGATTGTCGTGCAGCGTGGCCGCCGTGGCCATGTTCGATCTGCGAATGTTCATTCTCAAGTTGCGCTCTCTGTCATCATTTCACTTACCTCTAGCAAAGCGCGTGCCAGTTCACGAAAATATAAGATTCCATCTCTTCACCCCGCACAGCGGCAATATTTCTGTCGTTTTGCATACTTTTGCAGAGCGGGGAATGCGGCGCATTGGCGCGATTGCAATTTGCAATTGGGTCGGGAACAGCCGGCAAGTTTTTCGCCAGTACGGAAGAATGGTCGTGCGCAGGGGTGACAGCGCGCTTGTCTGACAGATCAGGCTCGGGTAATTTCCGCCGCGATGAACCCATACGATCTCGTTCTTCCCCTTATCCGTTGCCTGGAACCCGAGCGCGCGCATCGCCTGACCATGCGCGCCCTTTCCGTGGGGCTGGGCCCGGTTCAGCGCGCGGCGGACGATCCGGTACTGGCGACACGGGTTTTCGGGTTGGATTTTCCCAATGCCCTTGGGCTGGCCGCCGGCTTCGACAAGAATGCCGAGGCTTGGCGGGCCTTGCTGCGCATGGGGTTCGGTTTCGTCGAGATCGGTTCGGTGACACCGCGACCGCAGGCCGGCAATCCGCGCCCGCGCCTGTTCCGCCTCGCCGCCGACGAGGCCGTCATCAACCGCATGGGGTTCAACAATGACGGGATGGAGGCCGCGGCGCGGAACCTCGCCGGACAACGCCGGGGAATCGTCGGCGTCAATATCGGCAAGAACAAGGAAACGGAGGACCCGGTGGCGGACTACGTCGCCTGCGCCCGGCGGCTGGGACCGCTGGCGGATTACATGGTTGTGAATGTTTCTTCGCCCAATACGCCGGGCCTGCGCGCCTTGCAGGATAAGGGGCAGCTGACGGCCATCATCGACGCGGTATCGGCGGTCTTGAGCGAAACCTGTCCGGACGGCGCGCCGCCGCTGCTGGTGAAGATCGCCCCCGATCTGACGCCCCGCGATTGCGAGGATATTGCCCAAGTGGCCATGGAAGGGCCAGTGGCGGGGTTGATCGTCAGCAACACCACCATTGACCGCCCTTTGTCGCTGAAAAGCCTGAGCCGCAGCGAATCGGGCGGCCTCAGCGGAAAACCGCTGTTCGAGCCCTCGACCCGTCTGCTTTCCCATATGTACGCTCTGACGGCGGGAAAACTGCCGCTGATAGGGGTTGGCGGCATTTCCAGCGGCCGTGACGCATACGAAAAAATTCGTGCCGGCGCCTCTTTATTTCAGTTATATACAGCTTTTGTTTACCAAGGGCCTGTATTGGTTAATCGAATCAAAGGGGAACTGGCAGCATTATTGAGGGAAGATGGATTCGATAAAGTGGAATCGGCGGTCGGCGCCGACCATCCTTAATATGCGAAGTATGCTTGCCTTGAGACTCGCCCACGCGTACCCTCGGCGCGGCGCGGGTCTGCGTCGTTTCCGGAGGGGTGGGACTAGCGCGTAGCCATGGGTACCAATCAAATCATCGTCATCGGATATGTGGTCGTCGGGATTTTCGCGATGGTCGGCTTCAGCGCGTTGTCCGGCAATTTCTTTATGGGCTTCGTGACCGGGCTGCTGCTGATTATCGGCGCGGCGCTGGGTCATGAGTTCACTATCCGGCGCGACGGCTTCGCCAAAGTCGTGCGCGGGGTGATCGGGCGGCGCGAGACGGTCGACCGGGCCGACAGCGCGGTGACCCGCATGAAGGCCGAGTTCGAAAAGACTGTCAGCGATGCGCGTACCGCCCGTGAAGCGCTGACTTCGCTTCAGGCATTGCACACCGCCACCGAGGAGCAGATCAAGGAGCTGAAGGAACAGGTGGCGCAGGGTGGCGGCGAGGTCGTCGGGCAGATGCAGGAGGCCATGCAGCAACTCCACACCCAGCAGCAGCAGACCAGCGAGGATATCGGTGTCATCCAGACGGCCGGCAACCAGTTGCATGGCGAATTCCAGAGCATGCAGCAGCAGCTGGCGTCGCTACAGCAGCAGATGCAGCAAATGCAGACATATATGCAGGACAGCATCCAGCAGGTGCACGCGACGGTGAATGCGATGATGGTGGACGGCGGCACGGCCGCGCCACCGCCGCCCCCGACGCCCGAAGCGGCGCCACGGCCTGTGGAAACAGCGCCGGTGGTAGAGACCGTCCCGGCTCCCGCCGAAGCCACGCCCGAGCCGGAACAGGCGGCGGCCCAGCCAGAATCCCGGCCGGCGCCCGCCGAAGCCGCGCCAGCGGCAGCGGGCAGCGATTTCACCGCTTCCGTCTTCCAGGCTCTGCAGGACCAGCTTGGCGGCCTTGGCGACAGCCCCGCCGACGCCAGCCTGCGCGCCGTCGCGGAAGGGCTGATCGGCGACGCGGTCGATCTCTACGTCGAACCCATAGTTACTCTGCCCGACCGCAAACCCACCTTTTATGAATGTTACGGCGGCGTGCGCGGATCCGACGGCAACGCGCTGACGATCGACGAGGATCTCGACACGTCCGGCCACGAACAGCTCATGGGCGCGATCGAGAATGCGCTGATGATCCGCTGCATGGAGCGCATCGAGAAGCTGGACGTTTCCGGCATCGAGGCCGGCAAGTGCTTCTATAACGTGCCGGGCGTAACCTTGGGCGACCGGGGTTTCTTCGGCAGCCTGCTGGGTCATCTGCAAAACCGGCCGGATCTCGCCAACCGCTTGGTGATAGAGTTCACCCAGTCGGCGCTGATGGAGCATGGCGAACAGGCGGTCGAGGACCTGGTGCAGTTGCAGGAATGCGGCTGCGGCTTCTCGATCGACGAGATCACGGATCTGGCTATCGATTTCGAATCGCTGGTCGGCTTCGGGTTCCGTTTCGCCAAAGTCGGGTCGAAATTCATCCGGGTCCAGGCCAATACGGCGGACGACCCGGAATCGGTGCGCACCCTGGCCGCCACCCTGAAGGCCATGAGCATCGACCTGATCGTGGAGAATGTCGAGACCGACCTCAGCCTCGTGGAGCTGATCGCCTTCGAGATCGCATACGGCCAAGGGCCTCTGTTCGGCCAGCCCGGCATCAGCCAGGGCTGATGCCGGCCGAGGGGACGAACAGCGCAGATTTCTCAATGAGCGTGAAACTGATCGACGGCGTGGCACGGCTGGCGCACGCCTATGACGGCTTTATCCTGGATCTTTGGGGCGTGCTCTATGATGGCGGGCAGGTCTTCGGGTATGCGCTGGACGTGCTGGAGCGCCTGAAGACGCTGGACAAGAGGCTGGTGATCCTGTCCAACGGCCCTCGCCGCGCCGCGGAGGTGGAGAAACGCATCGCCAAGGCCGGCATTGCGCGCGACCGTTACGATGCCGTCATGTCGTCGGGCGAGGAAGCCTGGCTCTGTCTGAAGGGCGAAATCGACGACCCCTGGTATCGAGAACTGGGCCGGCGTGTCTTCTACATGGGTGCCGACAGCGACCGGGCGATGCTGGACGGGCTGGACGTGACCGAGGTGAAACGCGCCGCCGACGCCGATTTCATCCTCGACATTGGCCCGTTCGACCCCGCCGACACGATTTCAGATTACCAGGATATGCTGTCGGCCGCCGCCGCGCGCCATGTGCCGCTGGTCTGCGCCAATCCCGATCTGGTGGTGCATCGCCTGGGCAGTGTTGAGATCTGCGCCGGCACCATGGCCGAGCGTTACGAGGAACTGGGCGGGCGCGTGCGCTGGCACGGCAAGCCGCACCCCTCGATTTACGAGTCCGGCATGCGGCTGATGGGCGATATCGAAAAATCCCGCGTGCTGGCCGTCGGCGATTCCTTCCGCACCGATATCAGGGGCGCCAACGCCGCCGGCATCGACTCCCTGTTCGTCGTCGAGGGCATCCACCGCGAGGACTTGCTGGGGCCCGATGGCGAAACCGACGGGGCGCGTCTGGCCGAAGCGGTTGCGCGCGCCGGCGCCGTGCCTACATATGCGGTGCGGCGTTTCGATTGGTAAGCGGGGTAAGCTATATGAAATCCATCCACGGCCTCGGCGAAATCGCCGACGGCTACGACCTTTTCCTGATCGACCAGTGGGGCGTCATCCATGATGGCGAGACCCCCTACCCCGGCGCGATCGATACGCTAGCGAAACTAAAGGCGCAGGGCCGGCCCGTCGTGATCCTGTCCAACTCGGCGCGGCGCACCCATGTCGGCGTCGAGAAGATGGATAGCATGGGCATCCCGCGCGAGTTCTACGACCATCTGGTGACCTCCGGCGAACAGACCTGGCAGGCATTACGGCATCGCAACGATCCTTTCCATGCGGGGCTCGGCCGGCGCTGCCTGCTGTTCAGCTGGGGCGCCGACCGGGGGCTGACCGGCGGCGGCATCGATCTGGAATTGGTGGAGGACGTGGCGGAGGCCGACTTCATCCTGATGGCCGGCACCAACCGCGAGCCGCTGGAATATTACGAGCCCGCGCTTCGGGCGGCGCTGGCCCGCGGCCTCCCCATGATCTGCGCCAACCCCGACCTGGTCAGCGTGACGCCGGCCGGCGAACTCGTCATCTGCCCCGGCCAGGTCGCGCGGCGTTACGAGGAGATCGGCGGCTTCGTGCGCTGGCACGGCAAGCCCCACCGCGAAGTCTACGAGGCCTGTTTCGCCCTCTATCCCGAAGCCAGGCGCGTTCTCGGCATCGGCGATTCCCTGCATCACGACATCGCCGGCGCGGC
This sequence comes from Pseudomonadota bacterium, assembly GCA_030671915.1. Lineage (GTDB taxonomy): Bacteria > Pseudomonadota > Alphaproteobacteria > UBA8366 > JADFVY01 > JADFVY01. The sequence continues at coordinate 1,582 of DAOVHN010000118.1, read as the reverse complement.
CGCAGCCGGTATCGACTCGCTCTTCATAGCCGCCGGCATCCATGCCCGCGCGCTGGGCATCGAATGGGGCGAGGCCCCCTCCCCCGCCCGCCTGGAAGCGGTATATACCGAAACCGGCCAGCGCCCCGACTACATGGCTCCGGTGTTCCGCTGGTAGCCCTCACGGTCTCTTGATCTTGCGTGATCGGCCTGTCCGGCTAGTCTGGGTGGAACTGAAACGAACCGGAAGGGTTTCCGATGCGAAAGCACTTCACGCGCGATCTGGCCATCGTGCTGGCCTGGGCGCTGCTGATGCTGGCGGCGATGGGTCAGGCGGCCCTGGCGGAGAACGCGACGCCCTATCCGGGCACGCAGATCATCGCCACCAAACATTCCTACAAGGATCTCGTCGCCAGCCTGGACGCGGCGGTCAAGGCCAACAAGATGGGCCTGGTAACGCGCGCCAGCGCGACGCTGGGCGCCAAGGCCAAGCTGAACAAGACCATCCCCGGCAACATGGTGGTCGGCGTCTACCGCCCCGACTTCGCGGTCCGCATGCTCGACGCCAGTGTCGCGGCCGGCATCGAGGCCCCCTTGCGCTTCTACATCACCGAAAATGCCGACGGCACCGCGACCCTGACCTACCGCAAGCCCAGCGCCGTCTTCGCCCCCTACGCGGTCCCCGCGCTGGACGAAATGGCGAAGGAACTGGACGCCATCTTCGCCAAAATCGCCGCCGACGCAAAGGGCTGACAACTCCCCATAGCTCTTCCGCTGTCTCGTACCGTATGAAGGGAGATATGGGGATGGTGGGGATATGGGGATAAAGATTCTTGCGGCCGAAGGCCGCCTTTCTTCTCATCCCCCTATCTCCCTTATCCCCACATCCCCCTTCAGCGGTCTTTGAAGCGGAACGGCATCCCCCCGGGGAAGGCCATGCCGTTCCCCTCCACCGCCGTTATGGACATTCCCTCGACTCTCCGCTAATTTATTGTGCAGCGCACAATAAGAGGCGCGGATCAGAGGAGAACGCTGCGATGGCCGGTTTCGATAGTAAGTCGCTGGATGACTGGCGCGCGCTTGCGGCACGCGAGATAAAGGGCCGTCCGCTCGACGAGCTCGACTGGCAGACGCCCGAGGGCATCGCCGTCAAGCCGCTCTATACGGCCGCCGACCTGGAAGGCCTGGCGCATATGGATTCGCTGCCCGGTTTCGCGCCGTTCACCCGCGGCCCGCGCGCGACGATGTATGCGCAGCGCCCCTGGACCATCCGCCAATATGCCGGCTTCTCGACGGCCGAGGATTCCAACGCGTTTTACCGCAAGGCGCTGGCCGGCGGGCAAAAGGGGCTGTCGGTGGCGTTCGACCTGGCCACCCATCGCGGCTATGACAGCGACCATCCGCGCGTCGCCGGCGATGTCGGCAAGGCGGGCGTGGCGATCGATTCCGTCGAGGACATGAAGATCCTGTTCGACGGCATCCCGCTGGACGAAATGTCGGTCTCGATGACCATGAACGGCGCGGTGCTCCCCGTTCTCGCCATGTTCATCGCGGCGGGCGAGGAGCAGGGCGTGGACCGGGCGAAACTCAGCGGCACCATCCA
>DAOVHN010000740.1 GCA_030671915.1 Pseudomonadota bacterium | reverse complement strand
GTCGAAGGTTTCACCTGTCACTCGATTGCCCTCACTCCCGGAAACGCCTTGCCGCGGCCAGGATGCGCGACACCGTCGTTACCCAGCAGGCGGCGGCGAAGGCATATGCCAGGACGGCGAAATATTGCGGCGCCAGGCAGAAGGCCATGAAGATCAGGATGGTCTCGGTCCCCTCGGTCAGGCCGCCTAGATAGTAGAGCGACTTGGAGCCGCTGATTTCCGTGGTGACGCCGCGCTTGGCGGCGAAGATGGCGTAGGCCAGGAACGACGCGCCGGTACCCATGAAGCTGAGCATCAGGAAGGCGGCGGGGATGGCATGGGCCGGGTCGGCCAGCGCGAAGGCGAAGGCCCAGCCGCTGTAAAGGATAAAGTCGCAGACGATATCCAGATAGCCGCCCAGGTCGGTCGGCCCGCGCACCCGCGCCACCGCCCCGTCCAGCCCGTCCGACAGCCGGTTCGCCAGCAGCAACCCCAGCCCGACAAGATAGTGCCCCGTCCCGATCGCCGGAATCGCCGCCAGCCCGACCGCGAACCCGCCCAGCGTCACCGCATTGGCCGAAACGCCGGCATCGGCCAGCATGCGGCCGGCACGGTTCAGCGGCGGGTCGATCCAGGGGCGGACGATATGGTCGAGCATGGATGTTCCTGTCTGTTTCAACGGCCCAGTAACAATACGGATTCGATTATAAGCAAGTGAACCACTGAGACACAGAGGGTGAAATGGGTTCCGTGGCGTCCCCAAAAACGCCGTGCCGCCCGCCAGGGCTTTAAGTGAAAGGAGATATGGGGATGAAGGGAGATCGAGGGGAGAAGCTTCAATATCGAGAGAATTCCCCTCCATCCCCCCTCTTATCCCCATATCCCCTTTCACTATTATCCTTACAGGCCGCGCGGCATCCCAAGGGTTTGGCCAACTCTCTTCAGAATATCCCCCCGTCCAGGCCGGCGGCCATGGCCATGCCGAGCTCGCGGCATTGCTCGACAAAGGCCTCGTCCCAGTCGCCGCGCAGGATCAGCGGTTCCTGCACCGCGCGCCAGCGCAGGCCCGAGGTGATGGATTCGATGGCGCGTTTCGTTCCCGTGCCGTCATGGCGGCCACGGATGTAAGCGGCGTAGGGCAGGCCCTGGGTTTTCTCTAAGCAGGGATAGTAGCTGCGGTCGAAGAAATCCTTCAGGGCGCCGCTCATATAGCCGAGATTTTCCGTGGTCCCCAGGATGACGGCATCGGCCGCCAGCACGTCTTCCGGCCCGGCCTCAAGCGGCGCGATCCAGCGCGCTTCCACATTGGCGATTTCGGGATCGCGGGCGCCTTCCAGCACGGCCTCGCGCAACCTTTGCGTATTGGGCGAAGGGGCGTGGGCGACGATGAGCAGTTGGCGTTTCTCCGGCATGATTGCGAGGCTAGCACGACCGTTACGATCGGGTTAAGCGCGGCGGTCACATTCGATCACAAAGAATTTTGCTTTGACGCGGGCCGGCAAGCGCTAAACTTCGTAACAAGCGGGCAGCAACAACCAACGGGGCAACCCCAGGCATGTCGGATATCATCAAGGCGGACCTTTGCGTTATCGGCGCGGGGTCGGGCGGGCTGACGGTCGCGGCCGGCGG
>DAOVHN010000420.1 GCA_030671915.1 Pseudomonadota bacterium | reverse complement strand
GGCTGTTGGTCATGTGGGTATGCACCGCGTCGGTACCGTCGAAATCCGGCCCCGCGCCGGAGCCGCCGGCGATGGTCTCGTAATACTGATAGCGGTCGTTGCCGAAGGTGGTGTTGTTCATGGTGCCCTGGGCCGCCGCCATCACGCCGAGCGCGCCATAGAGCGTATCGGTGACGACCTGCGAGGTTTCCACATTGCCCGCCACCACGGCCGCCGGATATTGCGGCGCCAGCATCGAGCCCTCGGGAATGATGAGATCGATCGGCTTCATGCAGCCTTCGTTCATCGGGATGTCGTCTTCGACCAGGGTGCGGAACACGTACAGCACCGCGGCGCGACAGATGGCGCTGGGGGCGTTGAAGTTGTTGGCCAACTGGTCGCTGGAACCGGTGAAGTCGACCCTTGCGCTGCGCGTCGCCTTGTCGATGGTGATCGAGACATGGACCTTGGCGCCGTTATCCAGCGGGTAGGTGAACGCGCCGTCCTGCAGCACGTCGATGACCCGGCGCACCGATTCCTCGGCATTATCCTGTACGTGGCCCATATAGGCACGTACGACATCCAGGCCGAAATGCCCGACCATGCGGCGCAGCTCCGTCACGCCCTTTTCGTTGGCGGCAATCTGTGCCTTGATGTCGGCGATGTTCTGGTCCGGGTTGCGCGCCGGATATTGGCCCGAGGCCAGGAGGTCATAGAGCGCCTTTTCCCGGAACTCGCCCCGGTCGATCAGCAGGAAATTGTCCATCAGGACGCCTTCCTCTTCCACGACGGTGCTGTTCGGCGGCATGGAGCCCGGGGTCAGGCCGCCGATATCGGCGTGATGGCCGCGGGCGCCGACATAGAACAGTATCTCCTTGCCCGCCTCGTCGAAGACCGGGGTTACGATGGTGATATCCGGCAAATGCGTGCCGCCATTATAGGGCGCGTTCAGCATATAGACGTCGCCCGGCCGGATCTTGCCGGCATTGTTGTCGATGACCGCGCGGATGCTTTCGCCCATGGAGCCAAGATGCACCGGCATATGCGGTGCGTTGGCGATCAGCGAACCGTCATGGTCGAAGATTGCGCAGGAGAAATCAACGCGCTCCTTGATATTCACCGAGTAGGCCGTGTTCTGCAGGGTGAAGCCCATCTGTTCGGCGATCGACATGAAGAGATTGTTGAAGACCTCCAGCATCACCGGGTCGACGGTGGTGCCGATGGCCTCGCGTTTGGGCAGCGGCACGACGCGGGTCAGCACCAGGTCGCCGCCATCGTTCATCTCGGCTTGCCAACCGGGCTCTATCACCGTGGTGGCCGTCGGCTCGCGGATAATGGCGGGGCCGTCGATCTTCTGGCCGGCGGTCATGTCGCCGCGGTCGTAGATCGGAGCATCGCGCTCCTCGCCCGCCATATAGCTGCGCACGATGGCCAGGGCCGTCGCTTCGGCGCCCTCGGCGGGGGCGACGCTGCTGGTTCCCTCATTGACATCGCCGGTCGCGCCGATGGCCTCGACGGCGGCGGTCTCCACAACCAGCGCCTTCTCGGCCATGATGAAGCCATAGCGCTGGCGATGCGCCTCCTCGAAATCGGCCTTCATTTCGGCGACCGGCCCGTAATCGACCTCGATGGAGGTGTCCGTGCCTTCGTATTTCAGATGCAGCCGGCGCAGCGTGGTGCGGCGGGCTTGCGCGATATGCTGGCTGGCCAGTTCGGCGTCGGCGTCGGCGGCCAATTCACCCAGCACCGATTCCAGCGCCGGGACCAGCGTCTCGGCAAGCCGGTCTTCTACGGATTTCTCGCGTAGCGCCCGTACGTCCGCCAGGCCCATGCCATAGGCCGACAGCACGCCTGCGAAGGGATGCAGAAAGACCTTCTTCATGCCCAGCGCATCGGCCACCAGGCAGGCATGCTGCCCGCCGGCGCCGCCGAAGCAGCAGAGCGTGTATTCGGTCACGTCATAGCCGCGCTGAACGGAGATTTTCTTGATCGCGTTGGCCATGTTCTCGACCGCGATCTTCAGGAAGCCGTCCGCCACCTCGACAGGCGTACGTGTGTTGCCGGTGGCCGCCTCGATCTCCCCGGCGAGGGCCGCGAATTTCGTACGTACGATCGCGGCGTCCAGCGGCGCGGCCTGGTCGGGCCCGAAGACGCGCGGAAAGAAGTCCGGCTGCAGCTTGCCCAGCATGACGTTGCAGTCGGTGACGGTCAGCGGCCCGCCGCGCCGGTAACAGGCCGGTCCCGGGTTGGCGCCGGCCGATTCCGGCCCGACGCGATAGCGCGCCCCGTCGAAGATGCACATCGAGCCGCCGCCGGCCGCTACCGTATGGATCCGCATCATCGGCGCGCGCATGCGTACGCCCGCAACCAGCGTTTCGAAGGCGCGCTCATATTCGCCGTCGTAATGCGCAACGTCGGTCGAGGTGCCGCCCATGTCGAAGGTAATCAGCTTGTCGAAACCGGCCTGATGAGCCGTACGTACGCCGCCGACGATGCCGCCGGCCGGGCCGGACAGGATGGAGTCCTTGCCCTGGAACATGCGGGCGTCGGTCAGGCCGCCGCTGGATTGCATGAACATCAGCCGCACGTCCCCGACCTGGCCCGCGACCTGATCCACGTAGCGCCGCAGAATCGGCGACAGATAGGCGTCGACGACCGTTGTATCGCCGCGCCCGACCAGCTTGATCAGCGGGCTGGTCTCGTGGCTGGCGGAAACCTGGGGGAAGCCGATCTCGCGGGCGATCTCCGCCACCGCGCTTTCATGATCGGTATGGCGGTAGCCATGCATGAAGACGATGGCGAGCGCGCGATAGCCCTTGTCGTAGGCCGCTTGCAGCGCGGCGCGGGCCGCCCCGCGGTCCAGCGGCGCCACCACGCTGCCGTCATTGGCTATGCGCTCGTCGATCTCCACGGCCTCTTCATACAATAGCTCCGGCAGCACCACATGGCGGTCGAACAGGCGGGGCCGCGCCTGGTAGCCGATGCGCAGCGCGTCCTTGTACCCCCTGGTGATCGCCAGCAGGGTGCGTTCGCCCTTGCGCTCCAGCAGTGCGTTGGTGGCAACCGTCGTGCCCATCTTGATCGCCTCGATGGAATCGGCGGGAATCGGCGCGTACTTCGACAGGCCCAGCAGGTCGCGCACGCCCTGAACCGCGGCATCGCGGTAATGCTCCGGGTTCTCCGACAGCAGCTTGTGCGTCACCAGCCCGCCGTCGGGCCGCCGCGCCACGATATCGGTAAAGGTGCCGCCCCGGTCTACCCAGAATTGCCAGCTCGCCGCCCCGCCCGTCTCGTTCATGCCCGTAACTCC
>DAOVHN010000756.1 GCA_030671915.1 Pseudomonadota bacterium | reverse complement strand
GGCGCGCAAGGTCCATGAGGCGGCGCCGCGCGCGCCGGGCAGCCTTTCGCTTTTGGCCGAGGCCGACCGCGAGGCCGACCCCGAGGCCCTGCTGGCGAAGATCGAAAACGTTCTGGCCGAAGGCCAGGGTTTCCGGCACCGCACGGGCCTGCATTTTTCGGCGGCCAAGCTATACGAAAAGCTGAAACGCCACGAAGAGGCCTTCGCCCATTATGTCGAGGGCAATGCCGCGCGCAAGGAAGAGCTTCAGCGGCTGGAAAAATGTTACGACCCGGAGCAATTCGAGCGCCGCATCGGCCGGCTGATCGAGTTGTTCGATCGCGAACGCTGCGCCGGCCCGGGCGGCAGCTCTTCGGAACTGCCGATCATCATCGTCGGCATGCCGCGATCGGGCACCAGCCTGACCGAGCAGATCCTGGCCAGCCATTCGCGGGTCGTCGGCGCGGGCGAGTTGAAGGAGATCGGCCAGATCATGGGCTGGCTGACCCGCGCCCACGACTATCCGAAGGAACTGCCGCTGGACGCGCTAAAGGAGGCCGCCGCCGGTTATCTGAAATATGTCGGCAAGATCGGCCGGGGCGCCGAGCACGTCACCGACAAGATGCCCGGAAACTTCATGAATGTTGGGCTGATCACCCGCATGTTCCCCAAGGCGCGCATCATCCATTGCCGGCGCGACCCGATGGACAACTGCCTGTCCTGCTTCGCCCAGAATTTCCGCGCCGACGGGCTGAACTGGAGCACGGATTTGGTGGATATGGGCCATCAATACTGCCAGTACCGGCGCATCATGGCGCATTGGCGCGCGGTGCTGCCGGCGGGCCGGATGCTGGAAATCGATTACGAGGACACCGTCGCCGACCTGGAGGGGCAGGCGCGCAAGATGATCGAATTCTGCGGCCTGGAATGGGAAGATTCCTGCCTGGAATTCCACAAGACCGAGCGCGCGGTCTCGACCGCCAGCCGCGAACAGGTGCGCAACCCGATCTACAATTCCTCGGTCGGGCGCTGGAAGCGTTATGGCGAGGGCGTCATGCCGCTGGTCGAATCGCTGACCGCCTGCGGCTGTGGCCCGGCTGGCGACCGCGGTTGACGCAAAGCCAAACCGGATTTCAACATCGGCAAACAGGGGAATATGTGGGCGCTGTATTTCAGACTTGCCGTATTTCAGAAAATGTTTGTCGTTCAGGGAGTAAATTGAGCTGGATTATGACGGGAGAGAATAAATTCGAAACTATGCTGGACAATGCGGTGCAGGCCGAGAAGCGAGGAGACCTGGACGATGCGGAAGAGAATCTCCGTGCGCTTCTGCAAGATAAACCGAGACACCCGGATGCCGCTTTCCTATTGGGTGTGCTTTGTCTCAGAAGGGGTCAAGCCAGAGAAGCTGTCGATCTTCTACAAACCGCACTTGCAGCCGCTGGCCGGCAAGGCCGGATTCCCGACCCGTCCTGGCGCATCGCATATGCGCAGGCTTTGGGTGAAACCGGGGATATTGTGGGCGCCTTGTCTGAAATTTCCCGCCTGACCGAGGAATTGCCCGGGCGCGGGGATGTTGTCAAGCTGCATG
>DAOVHN010000320.1 GCA_030671915.1 Pseudomonadota bacterium | reverse complement strand
ACGGCGTCCGTATCCAGCACGTCGCCGGCCTCGAACGGATCGCCGGCCAGCAGGGTGCATTGCAGTTCCGCCGGCGAGATCGGGCGGCCGATCGCTTGCGCGAAACGCACCGCGTCGGCTTCCCGTCCGGGGTGGAACCGCAGGAACATCCGGCGGATTTCGTCCGGCCCCAGCAGATCGAACCACTCATGCATGTCGATGCGGCCGGGACGGATCAGTGCCGGGTCCAGATGCTCCGGGTGATTGCTGGTCATCACCAGCAGCCGCCCTTCCGGCGCCGCCACGCCGTCGATGGCGTTCAACAAGCCGCTTAACGTCGTGCACCCGCCACAGCGTGGCTGGAAAGGCCCGCGCCAGGTACAGCGCCGTACCAATCGAGGACGCGGTAATCACGCCGATAAACATTTCGTTGTCGACGAGCTGGGTCGACAGCCATTGATATATTTGCTCGTACATCACTCGCTCCAACGGGGACGCGCGCCAGAGCGGATCGTGGTTGATCGTACTTACGATCAATTACGTGAATCCGCTCTAAACCTTATAGAATCGAGCCGGATCGGCTCGAGCGCGAACCCTCACGGTAAATCGCTGGGAACCATACGATTCCCGGTTGCCGGATTGTCGGGAGATGTCCGGTCCCACGCGCCGTCTTGCGGCGGGGACCGGCGAGCGGACGCTAGCCGAAGACCCCGAGCGCAAGACCGCCGCCCAGGCTATGCCGGACACCGCTCCCGTCTATTTTGCGTTCGCTCTTCAACATTCATGGCTCCATGCGCTTGCGCGCGTTTCGTGAAGGGGGCGGCTTATAAATCGATGAGCGGGGCCCCGTAAAGGCCCCGCCGCAAGAAAGATCGGAAATTTCAGAAAGGGTGCTACTCGCTATTGTTGAATTTCAAGAGCCGGCCCAGGGTCATTCCGGATCGGACCCGTCACGCACGACCCAGGGGGCGTTGTCTTCGTAATGTTGCTGCAACTCGGCGCGGCGTTCGGGGCTGACGGCGACCCAGACGATCAGCCACAGCACCAGGGTCGCGATCGAGCCGATCTTGATGATCAGCGGCCAGAGTGGCCCCATCCGTTCGATCAGCTGCTTGCCCACGAGGCCGTAGCGGCGCCTGATAAAAATCGCCAGGAAGACCGCCGACAGAAGGGCGACGACCAGGAAATTCAGGCCGGGTTCAGGCGTCTCCATACAGGTGCGATTCGGTTTTGTGCTCCGTGGAGCCGTTAAACGGTTTCATTCTTCTTCCAGGGTTCCCAACAGCCAGCGCGCGGTCCGGAACAGCCGCCCGTCGTCGCCCTTGGCCGAGACCATCTGCACGCCCAACGGCATGCCGTTGGGGCCCTGCAGGATCGGCATCGTAAGGGCCGGTACGCCGGCCAGGGTCCAGATCGTGCAGAAGGCCGGGCTGCCCGTCGCGTCCAGGCCCACCGGCGCCTCGCCCGTGACGGCGGGCGTCAGTATCGCGTCGAATTCGTGACTAATTTCCTCGATCTCCGCCCGGTAGTCGGCAATCCGCGCCAGCGCGGCATTATAGTCGACCGCCAGCACCTGCTGGCCGCGCTCGATCATCTCCCGCAGCACATCGCTAAGCTTATCCTTGCCGTCGCGATATTCCTTGGCGAAGCTTGCCGCGAGGTCCGCCTCCATAATCCGGCGGTGGTCCTCCAGCGCGCCGCCGAATATCGGCGGCAGTTCCATGATGTGGATATCGTCGAGATGTTCGCAGAGTTCGCGTAGCGCATCCTTGGTGGACTCCTCCGCCTGGTCCCAGACCGGTGTGCGGATGAACACCAGTTTCGGCTTTACCGGCGGTTCCTCGGCCATGATGCGGCTGATTTGCGGATGGGCGCGCGGCGCTGAGTCCGGGTCGCGGGAATCGTAACCGATCATCACGTCGGCCAGCAGCGCCGTATCCTCCAGCGTCCGGCCCATGCAGCCGATGGTGTCCAGCGGGCGCGACTGCTTAAGGACCCGGTGACGGGAAACCAGCCCGTGGCTGGGTTTGAAACCGTAAACGCCGCAGAAAGCGGCGGGGCGAATCACCGAGCCGTTGGTCTGGGTTCCCACCGCGACCGGAACCATGAATGACGACACCGCGGCCGCCGAGCCGCTGGAAGAACCGCCGGGGGTGCGGGTGGGATCGTGCGGGTTTTTGGTCTTGCCGGGTGAATAGACGGCCAGTTCCGTGCTGACCGTCTTGCCCAGGATGACTGCCCCGGCTGCGCGCAGCCGCTCGACCACGGCCGCATCCTCCGCCGGCATTCTGCCGCGATGCAGGACCGTGCCGTTTTCGGTCGGCATATCGGCGGTGTCCAAGATATCCTTGACGCCCACCGGCACCCCGTGCAGCGGACCCAGGCTTTCGCTCGCCTGGCGCTGGTCCTGGGCGGCCTTTGCCTGGGTCAGGGCGTATTCCCTGTCCAGGTGGGTCCAGGCGCCGATGGTGCCCTCAACCGCCTCTATGCGGTCGAGGCAGCTTTGCACCAGTTCTTGCGACGTCAATTCGCCGTCCCTGATCCGCCGGGCGGCTTCGCAGGCGGTCAGGGTTGCGGGCGTAGTGTCCTGCGACATGTTGCTTATCCATTCGGGCGGGCGCCGGAAGCCGCCTGCAGGCAGGGCGCGGAAGAAGTTATTTTCGGCGCAGGCACGTATTCCAGAAATCATAGACGACCAGTACCAGAATGGAGAGGGTGATCACCCAGAAGGGAAATCCGCCCCAAAAGCCGGCAAAGCCCGAAGAGATGCTTTCCGCCAGCCCAAGGACAAAGGCAGCGACCAGAAACACTCCAATAAACCCGGAAATTTTTTCAACCATAGCAGCGGACCTTACAATTTCTCTTTGCCGATCAGGGAATATACTCACCGAACAGCGCGTCAGGCAACCACAGCGCAATGCCCGGGAACTGATACATCATGACCATGATAAAAATAACAATGGCGAGATAAGGCATGATGCCCTTGAAAATATCCACCAATTCGATCGCGTTTCCCAGCACCCCCTTCAGGTAATAGGCCGACATGGCCATCGGCGGAGTGAGGAACGACGTTTGCAGGTTGAGCGCGACCAACATGGCGAAGAAATAGGGGTTAACATCGAAAGCGGGCAGCATGGGCAGGAAAATCGGCACGAAGATAATCAGAATTTCAGACCATTCCAGTGGCCAGCCGAGAAGAAAGATGATGACCTGCACTAGGACCAGGAATTCCCATGGGGCAAGATTAAGGCCGAGGACGAAATGTTCGATAATTTCGTGGCCGCCCAGGTAGGAAAAAACCGATGCGAAAGTCCATGACCCGACAAACAGCCAGCAGACCATGGCGGTCGCCTTGGCCGTCAGGTAGACGGACTCTTTAAGCATAGTCCAGTTGAGAGATCGATACATCGCCGCCAGGAAGAGCCCGCCAAACGCGCCCATTGCGGCGGCTTCCGCAGGCGTTGCCAGGCCGCCCAAAATCGACCCAAGCACCAGCATGATGAGCGCGGTCAACGGCACGAAGGAGGTTATCAGTTGCCAATAAATGGTGCGCCTCGGCGGCACATCCTCATCGCGCGGCTTGGGCGCGATCGACGGTTTGATGAAAACCCGAACGATAACATAGACGATATATGAGCCGGCCAGGAGGAACCCTGGGAAAACGGCAGCGGCGTATAGGCGCAGAGGCGAAAGTTCCGCAATCGCCGCATAAACGATCAGCATGATCGAAGGCGGAATTAAAATACCAAGCGTACCGCCGGCACAGATGACGCCAGAGGCAAAACTCTTGTCATAGTTGGCCTTGGCCATGGCCGGAAACGCCAGAAGCCCCATCAGTGTCACTACCGCGCCGACGATGCCGCTGGCGGTGGAAAACACGGCACAGGTGACCAAAGCCGCGATCGCCATGGACCCCGGCAAATTACGCGCCGCCATTTGCAGCGCGTAGAACAGCTTGTTGACGATGTTGGCGCGCTCAACCACATAGCCCATGAACAGGAACAGCGGGATGGCGACCAGGGTGTCGTTCTCCATCACCGAATAGGTGTTCTGGTT
>DAOVHN010000634.1 GCA_030671915.1 Pseudomonadota bacterium | reverse complement strand
CCTCTTCATGCCAATCCGTGCCGGTGATGCGCGCGCCGAAGACCAGTTCGTCGGGAATCGCATTGCGGACGGCCTGTGCGATCTCAAGCGGGAAGCGCATGCGGTTCTCCACCGAGCCGCCGTAATCGTCCTCGCGTTTGTTGGACAGCGGCGACAGGAATTCGTGCAGCAGGTAGCCGTGGGCGCAATGCAGTTCGATGACCTCGAAGCCCAGCGCGATAGCCCGCTTTGCCGCCGCCACGAACGCGTCGCGGATGCGGGCCATGTCGCCGGCCGTGGCCTCGCGTGGCGTATGCCAGCGGCCAAAGGGCAGGGCCGAGGCGCTGACCGTGGCCCAAGGGTCCTCGCCGTCCCGCAGTGCCGAGCCGCCCTCCCAGGGCCGCTGCTGCGAGCCCTTGCGTCCCGAATGGGCGATCTGCATGCCCCATTTCGTGCCCGCCGGCGAAACCCGTCGGGCAGCCTTCAGCACCCGGTCCAGCGCGGCGGCATTGTTGTCGGAATAGAGCCCCAGGCAGCCATGGGTGATGCGCCCGATGCGCTCCACCGCCGTGGCCTCCACCATCACCAGCCCCGCGCCCGACATGCCGAGATTCATAAGATTCTGCAGATGCCATTCGTTGGCGCTGCCGTCGTCGGCACTGTACTGACACATCGGCGCCACCACGATACGGTTGGGAAAATCCTGTCCGGCCAGCCGGATGGGAGAAAACAGATTCGACATCAACCCTTGTCCTTGTTGGATGTGCAGGCGTTTGGCCTGCTATTCGTTTCGTTCCGCCACCGCCATGTAATTCACGTCCAGGTCCTTCGGCGCGAGCGACCATTTGTCTTTCAGCGGGTTGTACGCGACGCCGGCGAGTTCGGTCATTTCCAGGCCGGCGCGGCGCAGGGGAGCGGCGAGTTCGGAGGGGCGGACGAACCTGTTCCAGTCGTGGGTGCCACGCGGCAGCCAGCCGAGGATATATTCCGCGCCGACGATGGCCAGGCCGAACGCCTTGAGCGTGCGGTTCAGCGTGGCGAGGAACATCATGCCGCCAGGCTTCACCAGCGCCGCGGAGGCCTCCAGGAAGAGGCCGACGTCCGCGACATGCTCCACCACCTCCATGTTCAGCACCACGTCGTATGTTTCACCACGCGCCGCCATCGCCTCGACGCTGTCGCAACGGTAATCGATCTCGACGCCGACCGTCTCAGCATGGGCGGCGGCGATCCGGACGTTTTTTTCAGCCGCATCGATGCCGGTTACCGTTGCGCCCAGACGCGCCATCGGCTCCGACAGCAGCCCGCCGCCACAGCCGATATCGGCCAGCGCCAGCCCCTCAAGCGGCCGGTTGCCTTGCCCGTCGCGGCCGAAACGGTCGCAGATACGGTCGCGCAGGAACTCCAGCCGTACGGGGTTGAGCCTGTGCAGCGGCGCGAACTTGCCGTCCGGATCCCACCATTCTTCGGCCATGGCGGTGAACTTGGCTGTCTCGGCCTCGTCCACGGTGCTGTCAATCGGGCGCTCGGCGGTTCGGGTCATATGCGGTATCCAGTCACGAAACATTCATGCGTGTGGTTGGTCACGCGACTTGCACGCGCAGCCCTGATTGAGTATGGATACGCTCGCCTTCCGAAGCAACCGCCGTGACCGCGTAATTCGCGCCGGCGATGCGTTTGCCGGAGGGCTGTTGTTTTGTTGACGGATTTTTCTGAGCCATGGCGCGTATTGTACAGAAATTCGGTGGCACATCGGTGGCCGACCTGGACTGCATCCGCAATGCCGCAAGGCGGGTGAAGACCGAGGTCGACCGCGGCAACGACGTCGCCGTCGTCGTCTCCGCGATGGCCGGCGTGACCAACCAGCTGGTCGATTATGTCAGCGAGGCGTCTGCCCTGCACGATACGCGCGAATACGATGCCGTCGTGTCGTCGGGCGAACAGGCGACCGCCGGACTGCTGGCGCTTTGCCTGCAGGAACTCGGCGTGCAGGCGCGCTCATGGATGGGCTGGCAGATTCCCATCCATACAGACGATGTGCACGGCAAGGCCCGGATCACCGGTG
>DAOVHN010000637.1 GCA_030671915.1 Pseudomonadota bacterium | reverse complement strand
GCCACCAGCAGCCCCAGCCCGCCGGCAAACAGCGCCAGCCGCACGACCAGGCTTTCCGATACCATGCCGGCGACGGAATCGTACTTCTCGCCGCCCAGTACGACATAGAGATAACCGGCCAGCGCGTCCCCGTCCTTCACCGGCGCCGCCGTGAAGGGCTTCTGCACCTCGGTGTCGCGCGGGTCGTCGCCGCGCAACGGCAGCATGTCGGGCCCCGCGATCCAGGCCCGCACCGGCACCAGGTCCACCCTGTCGCGCTTCACGCGGCCGGACTCGGCCGAAAAGGCCAGGATCGCGCCCTCACTGTCGAGCAGATAGACCTCGATCCGCGGATTGATGACCATCAGCTTGTCGAACAGTTCCTTGAGCACCGGACGGTTGACCGCGCCCCCTTCGATCAGCGGGTAGGCGTCGGCGATATATTGCGCCAGCGGGGCGTTGAGGCTCTGGTCCACTTCTTCCTGGTAGAGCCGGGTCGAGACCAGGGTCAGCGCGATCCAGGCGGCGCCGGTGACCGCCAGAATCGCGATCAGCGCCAGGGTCAGCTTGGCCGACAATGTGCGGGGCATCATCCCGTTCCCGCCGCCCGCTCGGCCGACGCGGCGTCCAGCCGGTCGTTGAACTTGTAACCCACGCCCCAGACCGTCAGCACATATTCCGGGTTCGACGGGTCGTGTTCGATCTTGGCGCGCAGGCGGTTGATATGGGAATTGACGGTATGTTCGTAGCCGTCATGGCCGTAGCCCCAGACCAGGTCCAGCAATTGCTGGCGCGAATAGACGCGCCCCGGGTTCCGCGCGAACTGCATAAGCAGATCGAATTCCCGCGCGGTCAGCTCCATCGGCTCGCCGCCGATCAAAACGGTGCGCGTTTCCGGATCGATCGCCATGGCCCCGGCGGTTACCTGCGCCCCGCCCTCGTCATCGGGTTTCGGGCCCAGCGCTTCCAGCCGGCGGAAGATCGCCTTCACCCGCGCGATCAGCTCGCGGATGCTGAAGGGCTTGGTCAGATAGTCGTCGGCGCCCATTTCCAACCCGACCACGCGGTCGACCTCCGACGACTTGGCGGTCAGCATCAGGATCGGCGTGTAATGGTCGCCAGCGCGCAGGCGGCGGCATAGCTCCAGCCCCTCCATGCCCGGCAGCATCAGGTCCAGGATGATCAGGTCCCAGCCGCCGGCCGAGGCAAACTCATAGCCGGTGTCGCCGTCGGCGGCCAGTTGCACCTCGCAATCCAGGTCGCGCAGATGCAGCGAGACCAGCTCGGCGATATCCTCGTTATCCTCGACAATCAGTATTCTTCGCGACACGGGCGATGCACTCTCACGGTTCGGGCCAGTATATGGTGGCGCAGCATAGCGTGAGGTTATCACGATTTCGTCACGAGCGCGCGGCGGCGGACCCTTCACGTAGGGAATTGCGATTGAGAGCGTCCGCCCGTTCATTGTGCCTTCCCGAGGCCGAAGGAAGGAGCAAAATTCAGGGGAGATGCCCGGGCCTCTCCGTGTCTCTGTGTCTCTGTGGTTCCTTACCTGTCGCTACTTCCCGTATCCTCCGGTGCGCGCGGCGATCTCGGCGGGAGACTCCACCTCGCCCGGCTTCGCGGTCAGCGCCTCTTCGACCGGCCTGAATTTGAGCGCCATGTCCGGATCCACGCCATAGACCGTGCCGTTGGGCACCTCGACCCAGGGCTCGTCGGTGATCGGCTCCGACGCGATTTCGATGCAGCGATAGTCGATGTCGTGGGCGTGATGTACATGCGACTTGTTGCAGACCGGGCAGAGATGGATGCCGTCGCGTTCCACGTACCATAACGTCCGGCCAAGCCGCGAGCCCGCCATGCGCTTGCCGTCGGTCCACAACACATTGATTCCCACCGGCTTGCCCGGCGCGGTCTCGCGGCACCAGGCGACAATCTGGTTCAGGCCGGTGTGCAATATATCCATCAGCCTCATTTCCGTGTGCCTGCCCCACAGGCTGAGGAGATAGCGGAAGATATGCTCACTGTCGCTTAGGCCGCCGATTT
>DAOVHN010000362.1 GCA_030671915.1 Pseudomonadota bacterium | reverse complement strand
GGTGCCCTACCACACGCACGGCTATGGCGAGACGCACGATTATTACGATCAGGGAAGCCAGGCCGCAACTTGCAGCGGCGGTTACAGCGACGGCGGTCGCTATGTGATGGGAGGATCTCGCGAACCCGGCGGCACCATTCTGGGCGGTATCGTCGGCGCGGCCATCGGGTCGCAAATAGGCGGCGGCAAGGGCCGGCTGGCGGCGGTGGGCGTCGGCACCCTGATCGGCGCGCTGGTGGGACGCGATATCGGCCGCACGATGGACGCCACCGACCGCTCCTACGCCACCGGCTCGTTCGGCCACGCCATGGAATATGCCCCGACCTGCAGCTCGATTACCTGGAACAATCCGCGGTCGGGCAGCAACGGGACCATCACGCCGACACAGACCTACGAGCCCGAGCCGGGCCGCTACTGCCGCGAATTCCAGCAGGAGGTGGTGATCGGCGGGCAAGTCCAGGATGCCTACGGTACAGCCTGCCGCCAGCCCGACGGCAGTTGGGAAATCGTTACCGAGTAGCCATAACCCCCCACTCGGTAGCGTATGACGGCCGTCTTTCGAAAATGTGCGGGTGGCACCACGAAAGGCGGCCGTCACTATTTTCCTCCCCCCGGCAAGGGGGCGATTTGGCGTTTGGGCGTCCAAAAGCTGAACGTCCGATGAACGCGACATTCAGAGCCTGTTCATGGCGGTAGTGCGATTATCAGGCCAACGTACGGACGACCCAACGTTCGTGACAGATTGCCGGGCAGCCATCGCCCCCCGAGGCCCGGCACAGACTGGCGGCCGCCACCGAAAACGGGACGGCCGCCAATTTTTTTGGCCATTCAGACTGCCTGCGAATGACGTCCGACGCCAGTGTCCAGGTAGGTGTCGAACAGGGCGCAGACGGCCCGCATCAGCGGCCGTCCGGGCTCGGTGATTGAAATCCGGTCGCCGTCGATGGTGGCGATGCCGTCCGCGATCATCGGTTCCAGCATCTCGATCTCGCTCCGGAAATTATCCGCGGTCTTGCCATAGCGGGCGGCCTCCGCCGACAGGTCGACCGCCATGTCGCACATTAGCCGCTCGATCACGTCGCGGCGCAAGCGGTCTTCGTCGCTCAGCGCGATACCCTTGTCCACGGCCGGGCGGCCGTCGTGCACGGCCTTGGCCCAGGCACGCAGGGGCACCGCATTCTGCACATAACCCTGTGGCAGCGCTCCGATCGAAGAGGCGCCGAACCCGATCAGCGCCCGCGCCTCGTCGGTGGTGTAGCCCTGGAAATTTCGGCGCAGGCGGCCCTGATCCAGCACCTCGGTCATGGAGTCGGTTTCCAGCGCGTAATGGTCCAGCCCGATCCGCCGGTAGCCTCTCTCGGCCAGCCGTTCGGCCGCCGCCTCGGCCTGTTCGAAACGCTGCCAGGCATCGGGCAGGGATTCGTCGGGGATCATCTTCATGTGGGTCTTCATCCAGGGCACATGGGCATAGCCGAACACGGCCACCCGGTCGGGCCGCATTTTGGCCGCCAAATCTACTGTCCGCTGCACATCTTCGACGGTCTGGTGTGGCAGGCCGTACATAAGATCGAAATTGATCGCCTCGATCCCGGCCGCGCGCAGCCAATCCACCACCTGCGCCGTCATCTCGTACGGCTGGATGCGGTTGATCGCCTTTTGCACCTTTTCGTTAAAATCCTGGACGCCGAGGCTGGCCCGGTTGACGCCGGCCCGCGCCAGCGCCTGCACGCGATCCTCGGTCATGGTGCGCGGGTCCATCTCCACCGCGATTTCCGCATCCGGCACGACATTGAAACCGGTGCGGATCTTGCTCATCAGATGTTCGAGGTCTTCCGCCGACAGGATGGTCGGCGTGCCGCCACCCCAGTGCATGTGGGTTACTGGTGGGCGCGCCTCCAGCAATCCGCCGATCAGGGTTACCTCGTCGGCCATTGTGGCGGCGTAATCGCCGACCGGCTGGTACCGGCGCACGATTTTGGTATGGCAGCCGCAGTACCAGCACATTTCGTGGCAGAACGGGACATGGAAATAAAGCGAAAGGGGCGTACCTTCCGCCATCGCCGCCAGCCAACTCTCATAGACCGCCGCGTCGATTCCCGGATGGAAATGCGGCGCCGTGGGATAGCTGGTGTAGCGAGGAACCCGCTTGTCGTACCGCTCTAAGAGGGTGCGGTCCATATTGTCAATTCTCCTTAGCTTCTGCGCATCAATACCGTTTTCGGCCTAAGTCCGCGTTGACACAAATCAAACGCCTCGAATGCGTATTGCGGGCGACCGAACATGGCCTTATACCATCGAACATTGGTATTATGTTCTTGCACAGGCAGTTTACGGAACACACGCTCATGAATCGTCTGATCGGTCTCTTCATTGTCGGCCTTCTGGCTGCCGGTTTATCACTTGGCGAGGCTGGCGCCGTCAACCCGGACGAAATCCTCGACGATCCCGTCCTCGAGGGCCGCGCCCGCGAAATAAGCCAGAAACTGCGTTGCCTCGTCTGCCAGAATCAGTCCATTGACGATTCCAATGCCGACCTGGCCCGCGACCTTCGAATCATAGTCCGCCAGCGACTGGTTGCTGGTGACAGCAACGAACAGGTACTTCAATACGTCGTCGATCGCTATGGTGACTATGTGTTGCTGGAACCTCCGTTCAAGGGCATTACCTATGTGCTCTGGTTGGGGCCGGCGGTATTGCTGACGATTGCCGGCGCCGGCCTGGTGATTGTCGCGAGGCGCCGCCGGAAGGCCGCGCCGCCGGAAGGCCTTAGCGAAGATGAAAAGCATCGGCTGGCCCAACTGCTGGACGACGGCGGAGAAGGCTGAGCGGGCTTTGGTGTTACTTAAGAATCATCCGGCGATGGCCCGCTGTTGGCCTTGATCCAGGCGACAAGTTTCGTAAGATCCTCTTCTTTCTTCACGCCGGGAAAGGCCATCCGGGTGCCGGGCACGAGCAGGCTGGGCCGGGTCAGGAAGGCGGTCAGGTTTTCCTCGCTCCATTTCAAGGATTCATCCGCCGCCATTCGCCGCAGTGCCCGGGAATATTTGAACCCCGGAACCACCGCCGCCTCGCGGCCGACGATCCTGAACAGGCTGGGACCTTTGCCGTTCTTGCCTGCCACCAGGCTGTGGCACTGCGCGCATCTTTTGTTGAACAGCGCCTCGCCGGCACTGACGGCGTCGACGGTTTTTGCCTCCTCCTGGGAAGCGGCCTGCGCGGCGCAGACCGCCAGCA
Source organism: Pseudomonadota bacterium (assembly GCA_030671915.1). GTDB lineage: Bacteria > Pseudomonadota > Alphaproteobacteria > UBA8366 > JADFVY01 > JADFVY01. Next base: position 453 of record DAOVHN010000362.1, on the reverse strand, counting down.
CCGCGGCAAAGGCAAATATCCTGAAATGGCTCAATCTCATACCGCCCCCGAAAATTCCCGAGGATTCAATTGGCAAGCGGCCTCTCTGTCAAGGCAGGAAGTGGTCGGCCGCCGCCACAACCGTTCCGCAAAACGAAAGCGGCGACCCGGATATTCCGGGTCGCCGCCTGCGAAACATGCCGTGAAGGCTCGGTTCAGCCGCCGTTCGCCTTGATATAGGCGATGACGTTCTCGATATCGTCTTCCTTCTTCAGGCCCGCGAAGGACATCTTGGTCTTGGGAACCAGGGCCTTCGGCTTGGCCAGGTACTTGGCCAGGGTCTCATCGTCCCAGGTCAGGCCGGACGCCAGCAAGGCCTTGGAATACTTGTAACCTTCGGTGGTGCCGGCCGCGCGGCCGATCACGCCGAACAGGCTGGGGCCGACCTTTTTCTTGCCCTCAACAAGGGTATGG